>NZ_QRVW01000019.1:0-48985 GCF_003458855.1 Mitsuokella sp. AF21-1AC | reverse complement strand
GGCCAGAGCAAACCACCAGTTTAACTGGTGGTTTTGATTGTATATCCGGCTTTCGTATGTGGTCAGGCCTCATGCGAGAGCTGCTTGAATTCTTCGAGCTTCTGCAGGGCGGCGCCGGATGCAATCATCTGGCGGGCAATCTCGATGCCTTCGGCGATGTCCCGGGCTTTGCCGCCGACGTAGATAGCGGCGCCGGCATTGAGCAGGACGATGTCGGTCTTGGGGCTTTGGGCGCCCTTGAGGATATCGAGCGTGACCTGTGCATTCTCAGCGGGGTCGCCGCCCCTGATATCATCCTTGGTGCAGCGCTTAAAGCCGAAGTCCTCCGGCTTGATCGTGTAGCGACGGTACCAGCCGTCGCGGAACTCGCAGATGCTCGTCGGTGCACTCAAAGAGAGTTCATCGAGGCAGTCCTGGCCGTAGATGACCATGCCGTTCTTGACGCCGAGGTTCAAGAGAACCTTGGCCAGCGGCTCGAGCAGGTATTCATCGTAAACGCCGAGCACCATGCGCGTCGGATGGGCCGGGTTAGTCAGGGGACCCAGGATGTTGAAGACCGTGCGTATGCCGAGTTCCTTGCGGATGGCACCGACGTACTTCATGGATGCGTGGTATTTCTGAGCGAACATGAAGCAGATGCCGATTTTATCGAGCTCTTCGACTACCTTGGCAGGTGGCTGGTCGAGGTTGACACCGAGTGCTTCGAGGCAGTCGGCGGCGCCGCATTTGGAGGAGGCGGCACGGTTGCCGTGCTTGGCGACCTTGACGCCGGCCGCGGCGATGATCATGGCGGCTGTCGTCGAGATGTTGATGCTGTGTGCATGGTCGCCGCCGGTGCCGACGATGTCGAGCACATCCATATCGTGCTCGACTTTTAGGGCGTGGTCGCGCATCGCCATGGCCGAACCCGAAATCTCGTCTATGGTCTCCGCCTTGGTGCTCTTTGTCGAGAGGGCAGCCAGGTAGGCGGCATTCTGCACCTGCGTCGTCTGGCCATTCATGATTTCGTTCATGACGGTATACGCCTCATCATAGCTGAGGTCTTCCTTGCTGACAATTTTTTCAATCGCTTCTTTAATCATACTGTGCCTCCATTCTTCCTGCCTGTTCAAAGTCAGGGGCTGTTACTGCTAACCTTACCATTCATGTGTAACGTTGTCAACAAGATGCTTTTGACCTGCCCGCCATATGATAAGGAAAGGACAAATACGGCAGCAAAGATGCCAGTCTTTTCCCAATAGAAGCGTTGACAAGCGAATGAGAACCCGTTATAATAGTAAGGTACTTAACGGGATGTAGCGCAGTTTGGTAGCGCGCCTGCTTTGGGAGCAGGATGTCGCAGGTTCGAATCCTGTCATCCCGACCATCTATTGTGCGTCTGTAGCTCAGCTGGATAGAGCAACGGCCTTCTAAGCCGTGGGTCGCGGGTTCGAATCTTGCCAGACGCACCATGTATACGACAGCTCCGGCGCAGCCGGGGCTTTTTTGTATGTGCCGGATCTTTTTCTTGCTATGAAGTATGACTTTATGGTATGATGGTATAAGAGAATTGCATAGGTAAATTTTAGGCGGAGTCTGTTCAACCATGGGCTCCGTCTATTTTTGCAGATGCGGGGAAGAAAAGTTTATGTCATTTGCCATCAAAGGAGGAATTTTTTCGGAATGGGAACTTTAGCAGCCATTATCTTTGTGCTGATGTACGTGCTGATCGTCTCAGAAAAGGTTCATCGCACGATTGTCGCCATGCTCGGTGCCATCCTCATGATCATCGTCGGCATCATGCCGGTGGAAACGGCCCTGCACCATATTGATTTCAACACACTCGGACTGCTCATCGGCATGATGATCCTCGTGAGCATCACGGCCAAGACGGGACTCTTTGACTACGTGGCCATCAAGACGGCCAAGGCGGCCAAAGCCAAGCCGCGCCGCCTGCTCATCTATCTCGGCTTCATCACGGCGATTTTCTCGGCCTTCCTGGACAATGTGACGACGGTGCTCCTGATGGTGCCGGTCACCTTTGCCATTACGAGCAAGCTCCACATCCCCGTTGTTCCGTTCCTGCTCACGCAGATTCTGGCCTCAAATGTCGGCGGTACGGCCACGCTCATCGGCGACCCGCCGAACATCATGATCGGCAGTGCTGTCAAAGAATTGACATTCGTGGCGTTCATTGAGAACCTCACGCCGATTGTCATCGTCTGCATGATCGCCGTCCTGCTGGTCATGGATGTGCTCTACCGCAAGCAGATGGTCACGAAGCCGGAACTCCAGGCTGAGATCATGCAGATGGATGAGAAAAAATCGCTGAAGGACAGGAAGCTCCTGGCGCGCTCGCTCTTCGTGCTCGGCCTGACCATCCTGGGCTTCTTCACGCATTCCTTTACGCATATCGAATCGTCGGTCGTCGCCCTGTTCGGCGCGTTCCTGCTGCTGCTGCTCGCCGGCGGCAGCCAGCACGATGTGGACTTCTCGATGCGCAAGGTGGAATGGGCGACGATCTTCTTCTTCGTCGGACTCTTCGTGGCGGTCGGCGGCCTCAGCGAGACGGGCATCATCCGTGATCTCGCGACGCAGGCTGTGGCGCTGACCGAAGGCGATGTGACGAAGACCTCGCTGCTCGTGCTCTGGCTCTCGGCACTCGTTTCATCCGTCCTCGACAACATCCCGTTCGTGGCGACGATGATTCCCCTGATCCAGAACATGGGGGCAATGGGTGTTGATAACCTCGAACCTGTATGGTGGAGCCTTTCGCTTGGCGCCTGCCTGGGCGGCAACGGCACGCTGGTCGGTGCATCGGCCAATCTCATCGTGGCCGGCATGGCAGCTGACCGGGGCATCAAGATCTCGTTCCTGAATTACTTCAAGATCAGTTTCCCCATCATGATCCTGACAATCGTCCTCTCGACCATTTACGTTTATCTGCGTTATCTTATCTGAGAAACGTGCCCTTGAGGCCTGCATCATGCAGGCCTTTTTCCATCCTCGAATATGACGGGGAATGGCGAAAATGGCAGGGAATGACAGGGAGTGGCGGATTGTGATAAGTTTTTGCCGTATTGGCAGGATTTTACAGGCGTGACAAGAATATAATGATACAGTATGATATGTTTGGAGGGGTTCTATTTGTCTAGGTTTGGTGGGCGTGGATACGGCATGTGTATCCTTTTCGTCGTAATTGGTGCAGTCCTCGGCGGCATGCTCGGAGAGCTTTTGAAAAGCGTTTCGGCTTTGTCTGGCGTCATGCCGTCTCTTACGGCATCCTTCCCGATTTTTGCTATGGAATCACCCGTGACGATTGACCTCTATGTCATTCGCCTGACGCTGGCCCTGTCGTTCACGCCCAATATCATGAGCATGCTCGGCATCATCGTGGCCGTCGTCCTGTATCGGAAATATTGCTGAAGTTGAGGAAGGGAAGGATTACATTGTTTATCTTGGCATCTGGTTCTCCTCGCCGCAGGGAACTCCTGCAGCAGATCGGCGCCAGTTTTGAGGTGGTGGTGAGCGAGGCCGAAGAGCTTTCCGGCGCTTCGCTGCCGCCCGGGGAACTGGTGAAGGAAAACGCCGTCCGCAAGGCTGAGGCCGTGGCACATGAGCATCCGGGGCTGCCGGTGCTCGGTGCTGACACGGTGGTCTTCCTGGACGGCCGGGTATTCGGCAAGCCGCAGAATGAAGCGGAGGCAAGAGACATGCTGCGCACGCTGTCGGGGCGCGAGCACGAGGTAGCGACGGGCTTTGCCTGGGTGAATGGCAGCGACGTCCTCACGGAAGTCGTGACGACCCGTGTCTTCTTCGGCACGCTGAGCGATGCGGACATCGATGCGTACATCCGGACGGGCGAGCCGATGGACAAGGCCGGGGCCTATGCCGTGCAGGGCCGGGCGGCGGCGTTCATCGAGTCGATCGAAGGTTCCTTCTCCAATGTCGTCGGACTGCCTCTCTTTGATGTCTGCCGGCTGGCCAGAAAGGCAGGTATCGATCTCTATGACCATCATGGTGAAAGACCTACCGCGGGAGGAACGCCCGCGTGAGAAACTGCTGGCTTACGGTGCCTCGGCCCTGAGCAATGCGGAGCTCCTGGCCATCCTGCTGCGGACGGGCACGCAGGAAGCGTCCGTCCTGCATCTGGCTGAAGGTGTCCTGGCGAAATACCAGGACCTCGGGCTGCCGGCCATCGTCCACATGTCGCCGCAGGAGCTGACGGAGGTCAAGGGCATCGGCCTTGCCAAGGCGGCGACCATCTTGGCCGCCGTGGAGCTGGGACGGCGGCTGGCCACGCGCGCGGCCCGTCAGGTGGAGGCCATCCATGGCCCGGAGGACGCGGCCCGTGTGGCGATGCCGCATCTGCGTTATGAGCGAAAGGAGCATTTCGCCGTCCTGCTGCTCAACACGAAGAATCATGTGCTTGGCCTGCGGGATGTATCGGTCGGCAGCCTGTCGGCCTCCATCGTGCATCCGCGCGAGGTGTTCCAGATGGCCATCCGCTACGCGGCTGCGGCGATGATCCTCGTGCACAATCACCCGAGCGGCGATCCGAGCCCGAGCCGGGAAGACCTGGCCGTGACGAACCGTCTCGTCAAGGCCGGACGCATCATGGATATCCCGGTCCTCGACCACATCATCCTGGGGGATGACCGGTTCCTGAGTTTAAAAGAAAAAGGCATGCTTTCTTAAATAATTCTTGACAATTCCAGGTCTTTCCCATTACATTCATCTATGAGATGTGTTACAATAGTATGTATTGTTTCGATAGGAAATCTGAAGGGAGTTTATCAGTACAATGTGGAGTCTTTTTGGTGGTTTATCTCACGATATGGGTATTGACCTTGGCACGGCCAATACGCTCGTCCATGTGAAAGGCAGGGGGATTGTCCTGCGTGAGCCTTCTGTTGTCGCCATAAAGAGTGATACGGGGGATGTCTTGGCCGTTGGTGAAGAGGCCAAACAGATGATTGGCCGCACGCCTGGCAATATCGTTGCCATCCGTCCGATGAAGGACGGCGTCATTGCCGATTTCGATGTCACGCAGGCCATGCTTAAATATTTTATCCGCAAGGCCATGGATACGAAGTCCTTTGTCCGTCCCCGCGTCGTGGTCGGTGTTCCTTCAGGTGTCACGGAAGTAGAGAAGCGCGCGGTCATCGATGCTGCCCAGCAGGCTGGTGCGCGCGAGGCGTATCTCATCGAGGAGCCGATGGCAGCAGCCATTGGTGCCGGACTCCCTGTCGAGGAGGCAACGGGCAACATGGTCGTGGATATCGGCGGCGGTACGACGGAGATTGCTGTCATTTCGCTCGGCGGCATCGTGACGAGCCGCTCCATCCGCATCGGCGGCGATGAGATGGATTCTGCCATCGTCCAGTATATCAAGCGCATGTACAACCTCATGATCGGCGAGCGCACGGCTGAGGAGATCAAGATCAACATCGGCACGGCCATCGTGACGCCGGAGACGGACGTTTCCATGGAAATCCGCGGCCGCGATCTCGTCAGCGGCCTGCCGAAAACGCTGACGATCCAGGCAAAGGAGATCCGCGAGGCCCTGAGCGAGCCAATCTACAAGATTGTCGATGCGGTCAAGGCCACGCTCGAGAAGACGCCGCCGGAGCTCGCTGCTGATGTCATGGACCATGGCATCATGATGACGGGCGGCGGTGCGCTGCTGACGAACCTCGACCAGCTGCTGGCCCATGAGACGGGCATGCCGGTCCTCGTGGCCGAGGATGCTTTGTCCTGCGTCGGTGAAGGTACGGGCAAATCGCTCGAGAACATCGAGCTCCTGAAACGCGTGGTCATGACTTCGAAGAAGCTGAGACAATGAGTGGCAAGTATCGGAAAAACAGAGGCACGGGCAAGAAAATCGGCATCCTGATCGTTGTCCTCATCAGCCTGTTCTGCATTATCTTCTTTTCGGCACGCGGCAGGTTCCAGGCCCCCGTGCTCAATCAGGCAGTCTCCGTCATTGTGACGCCTTTCCAGAGTGCCATCTCCTGGGTGGGAAGCCAGCTCAATTATGTGACGAGCAACATCTGGGAGATTGTCACCGTGCACCAGCAGAACAAGATGCTGCGCAATGAGGTCGAGCAGCTGCGCATCCAGAATCTTCACGCCAGTGAATACGATGCGGAGAACCAGCGCCTGCGGGCTTTGCTCGGCTACAAGCAGTCGGCGACGCAGTTTGACCTCGTGGCTGCCAGGGTCATCGGCCGTGAATCGGCAACCTGGTCGAGTGTCATCGAGATCAACCGCGGCACGCGCGACGGCGTTGATGTCGACATGGCTGTCGTGACGGATAAGGGCCTTGTCGGTCACATCATCGAGGCCGGACCGACCTCCTCGAAGGTCGAGCTGATCCTCGACCCGCGTTCGTCGGTCGGCACGCTCGTGCAGCGCGCGGATTCGCGCGTGGCCGGCATCGTGGAAGGCGATATGAACAATCCGACGATGCCGCGCATGGTCAACATCCCGAAGACGGCTGATGTGGACGAAGGCGATATCATCGTCACGTCCGGCTTCGGCGGTGTTTATCCGAAAGGGCTCATGGTGGGCACGGTCTCGGAGATGCGCAACGATGAGGGCGGTCTGCTGAAGATTGCCATCCTGGAGCCGGCCGTCGACTTCCAGCGCCTGGAAGATGTCATGGTCATCACGGCTTCGCGTGAAGCACCGCCGGCACCGCTGAAGACGCCGCCGCAGACGCCGGGAACAGAAACGGATCCGGCAGCACAGGCCGCAGCTGCGCAGGCGGCTGCGGAAGGCAGCGATGACAGCAGTTCGGATACGGCGGCGGATGCGTCCGCAGACAGCAGCAGTACGGCAGCCGGGGAGGGAACGGCACAATGAAGAAGTTTGGCATGACGGCGCTGCTCGTCATCGTTCTTTATGCGCTTCAGACCTCTCTGATGCCACGCATCGCTTACCATGGCGTGACGGCAGATTTCATGCTGCTGTTCGTGACGTCGACGGCGTTTCTCAAGGGCTCGCGCTTTGGCGCGCTGGCCGGTTTCTCTGTCGGCCTGCTGCAGGATCTGGCAAGTGGTACGTTTCTCGGCATGAATGCGTTTACGCGCCTCCTGCTCGGTTATCTCATAGGCAAGTTCTCCGATCAGGTCTTTAAAGAGCAGTTTTTTCTGCCGGTATTCGCATCGATTTTTGTGACGCTCGCGAACTATTTTATTTTGGCGTTACTTATGCTATTATTAGGGTATCGCTTTAATCTGATGGCACATCTGCAGTATACCTTGCTGCCGATGCTCGCTTATCAGCTGGCCTTTGCTTATCCGGTCCATCGTCTGGCCTATGAGCTTGACAAGCGATACCGGAAAAAGGCGTGATGGCGGCCCTTGCGGGCGGCAACGGTTTTTGGCAATGATTAAGGCACCTTGCGGGGTGCCTTTCGTTATGGAAGAGGTACTATTTTGGGTGATAAAGACGATTTCAACAGCAGATTGAGGACTCTGATGATCGTGTCGGTCCTGGTCATCGCCGTGCTTATCGGACGAGCCGCCTACCTGCAGATCTATCAGGGTGAGTATTATGCGGGCCTTGCCGACGGCAACCGCATCCGTATCGTGCCGGCCATGGCACCGCGCGGCACCTTCTACGACCGCAATGGCGAACTCCTCGTCACGAATCGTCCGGGTTTTTCCGTGTCGCTGCTGCCGCTGACGGCACCAATCTCGGATGATGTCATTGAGCGCCTTTCCAGCCTGCTCAAGGTACCGGCCGAGGATATCAAGAAGAAGATAGCCGGACACAGCGGCTTTGATCCCATCCGCATCAAGACGGATGTCACGCCGGATATCGTTTCGATCATCGAGGAACAGAAGAGCTCGTACCCCGGCGTCGTCATCGAGGTCACGCCAATCCGCGACTATATTCTCAAGCAGGAGGGGGCGCATACCTTCGGCTACGTCAGTGAGATCAATGACACCGAGCTTGAGAAGATGAAGGACCAGGGATATAAATCCGGCGATATCATCGGCAAGTTCGGCCTCGAAAAGGTCTACGACAAGGAGCTGCGCGGCGAGAACGGCGGCCAGCAGGTCGAGGTCGACGTTTCGGGCAAACCCGTGCAGATCCTTGGCCGCAAGGAGCCTGTGCCGGGTGATGATCTCGAGCTTACGATTGACATCAAACTGCAGCAGGCTGCGGAGAAGGCTGTCGACGATCAGCTGACGCAGATCGGCGCTCATGCGGCGGCTGCTGTCGTTATGAACCCGCAGACTGGCGAGATCCTCGCGATGGTCAGCCGTCCGGCCTTTGATCCAAATCTCTTTGCACACGGCATCTCGTCGAAGGACTGGAATCAGCTCAACAACAATCCGTACCATCCGATGGACAACAAGACCATCACGGGCGAATATCCGCCAGGGTCCACATTCAAGATCGTCACGGGCACAGCGGCTCTGACCGAGGGCGTCGTGACGCCGGATGAACAGATTTTTGACTCGGGTCACCACTGGATCATCCCGAAGGGCAACGCCGACGGCGAAGCGCTCGGCTGGCTGAATTTCCGCACGGCTCTTGCACACTCCGATAACGTTTATTTCTATGAAATGGGCAACCGCCTCGGCATCGACCGCCTCGAGAAGTACGCGCGCATGTTCGGGCTCGGCCAGAAGACGGGCATCGATCTTCCCTATGAGGCCACGGGTCTTGTCGCCAACCGCCGATATAAGGAAAAGAACTTCGATGACGGTGAGTGGTATCTGTCCGAGACGTTCGATGCGGCCATCGGCCAGGGCTTCAACCTTGTGACACCATTGCAGGCCGCGATGGTCATGGGCGAGATTGCAGCCGACGGCAAGCGCTATAAGCCGCATGTCGTCAACCGCATTCTGGCACCAGACGGCAGTGTCGTCAAGGAGTTCCAGCCAGAGCTGCTGTCGCAACTCGACGTGCCGGAAGAAGATATCAAGCTGGTGCAGGATGGCCTGCACGATGTCACGAAGTACGGTACGGCCGCTTCGAGCTTCCGCGGATTTACCGTCGATATCGCCGGCAAGACCGGTACGGCTGAGAACTCGCAGGGCCGCGACCACGGCTGGTTCGTGGCATATGGCCCGTTTGACAATCCGAATATCGTCGTCGCCGTCATCGTCGAGAATGGCGGTTACGGATCCCAGTCGGCTGTACCGATTGGCCGCAAGATTCTCGAGGCTGCATTCGGTTTCAACCAGGACAACGGCGATGAAAAGAAATAAGCAGAGAAGATCCTTGAGGTAAGGGAGAGGGGAGTCGTCGAATCGTCATGCAAGATGAGATTGTGAAGATCAAAGGCGGAAAACGGGGACTGCAGCTGAGTTTTGCAGAGGATGCATCATTTGAGGATATCCGGGCACATATCGAGGAAAAGCTCGAGTCCGGTTCCGGTTTTTTCCTGCGCGGCACCCTGGTGCTGGTGCCGCGTGAGCGTTTTCTGCACGAGGAACTCGAAAAGCTCCAGAAGCTGTTCCATGCACATGGCCTGATTTGCCGGACTGCAGTTCCGCAGGAAGAGCAGCAGGCACCGGCTGCGAAGAAGCCGGCAGCTGCCCGCAAGGCCGCAGCTTCCAAACAGGCGGCGGAACAGGTACAGGAGATGGTGGTCGTCAACCGCACGCTGCGCGGTGGACAGGAGATCCGCACGGACAGCTCGGTGCTTGTCTGCGGCAATGTGAATCCGGGCGCGCAGATCATTGCGGGCGGCAGCATTGACATCCGCGGCACCTGCCGCGGTCTCGTGCATGCCGGTGCGGCGGGAGATACGAGTTCCTTTATCATCGCCGATCACCTGATGCCGACACAGATCCGCATTGCGAATCTCATCGCCAGATCGCCCGATCACATGGAGATGACTGAGCGCGCGGAGCGCGCTTCCATCAAGGATGGCCAGATTGTTATCGAACCGATAGAAAGGTAGGACAAGGGGTATGAGCAAAATTTATGTAATCACTTCGGGCAAGGGAGGCGTCGGCAAGACGACGACCACGGCAAATCTCGGCGTTGGCCTTGCCATGCGTGGCAAGAAGGTTGTTCTCGTCGATACGGATACGGGCCTCCGGAACCTCGACCTGCTGCTGGGCCTCGAGAACCGCATCATGTACGACCTCATCGATGTGGCCGAGGGCCGCGTGAATTACAAGAAAGCCCTTGTGCGCCACAAGAAGTATGAGACGCTCTTCCTCCTGCCGACTTCGCAGGTCAAGGACAAGACGAGCGTCAATCCAGAGCAGCTCGTGAAGCTCTGCGAGGATTTGCGCAAGGAGTTTGACTACATCCTCATCGACTGCCCGGCTGGCATTGAGCAGGGCTTCAAGACGGCCATTGCCGCCGCCGATACGGCCATCGTCGTGACCATGCCGGAAATCTCGGCCGTGCGCGATGCTGACAAGATCATCGGTGAGCTCGCGCGTGCAGAAAAGGAAGACATCAAGCTCATCGTCAACCGCATTCGCCCGCAGATGGTCGAGAGCGGCGACATGCTTGACATGAATGACATCAACGACATCCTGTCCATCGACTGCATCGGCCAGGTGCCGGACGACGAGATGGTCGTCACGAGCACGAACAAGGGCGAGCCCTGCATCACGATGGAAAATTCCCAGGCAGGCCAGGCCTACCGCAATATCGTGGGCCGCATCTGCGGCGAGGAAATTCCGTTTATGGAATTC
Source organism: Mitsuokella sp. AF21-1AC (assembly GCF_003458855.1). Lineage (NCBI taxonomy): Bacteria > Bacillati > Bacillota > Negativicutes > Selenomonadales > Selenomonadaceae > Mitsuokella > Mitsuokella sp. AF21-1AC. The sequence goes on along the minus strand of NZ_QRVW01000019.1, from coordinate 38,327 downwards.
CCGAAGGAAACGTTCTTCCAGCGCCTCAAGCGCCGTGTATTCGGAGATTAAGGAGGAGAGACAGGCATGCTTGACAACTTGATGCAGAAGATCTTTGGCAAGAAGGAGAAATCGGGCCGCATTGCGCATGACCGCCTCAAGGTCGTCCTGATCCACGACCGCGCCAATATTTCTCCGGAAGTCATGGAAAATCTCAAGAATGACATCATTCAGGTGATCTCGAATTACATGGAGATCAATCAGCAGGATATGGATATCGCCCTCGAGAACGATGAGGACTCTGTTGCCCTCGTGGCCAATATCCCGGTAAACCGCATGAAGCATGATGCGGGCAAGAAGTGAGTGCAGCATAAATGATGAAGAAACGCTATTGGCGTCGTACCGATTTCATTCTCATCGCTGCCACGGCAGGCATCATCATCATGAGCCTGGTCATCATCGGCAGTGCGACGCATATCAATACACCAAGTGAGGAACGTTACTGGTTTGTGCAGCGGCAGGGCATCTTTGCCCTGGTCAATGTGGCTCTGGCGGCTTTTCTCATGAATTTTGACTACAAGGTCCTGCAAGGTTACGGCAACAAGCTTTACGTGTTCAACCTGATCCTGCTGGTTGCCGTTATGCTCGTCGGCCAGTCGGCTCTCGGCGCACAGCGCTGGATTATGATCGGCCCAATCAGCATACAGCCGTCGGAGTTCTCCAAGCTCATCATGATCATCTCGCTGGCGACGATGCTCGACGACAAGGTCGGAAAACTCAATACGCTGCGCGATCTCCTGCCCGTGGCCATTTACGTGGGCATCCCGTTCCTGCTGGTCCTCAAGCAGCCGGATCTTGGCACGTCACTCGTCTTCATGGCCATTTTCTTCGGTATGGTCTTTGCGGCGGGCATCAACCTGCGCCTGCTGGGCGGCATCTTTGCCGCGGGCGTGGCCGCCTGCCCGATTCTCTGGCATTTCCTCAAGGACTACCAGAAGATGCGTCTGACGGTCTTCATGAATCCGAATGTCGATCCGCTTGGTTCCGGTTACCACATCATCCAGTCCAAGATCGCCATCGGTTCGGGCATGCTCTTTGGCAAGGGCCTCTTCCATGGCACGCAGAGCCAGCTGAACTTCCTGCCGGAGAACCATACGGACTTCATCTTTGCCGTAGTCGGCGAGGAACTGGGCTTCATCGGCGTGACGTTTCTGCTGCTGCTGTACCTGCTGGTCCTTTGGCGCGGCATCGTGACAGCCCGTGATGCCGGCGATACCTTTGGCCGCCTGCTGGCCGTCGGCATCACTTCGATGCTGGCCTTCCACGTGCTGGTCAACGTCGGCATGACCATGGGCATCATGCCGGTCACGGGTATCCCGCTGCCTCTGATGAGTTACGGCGTCAGCTCGCTGACGACAAATATCATGTCCATCGCCATCCTGCTGAACATCCAGAGGCGAAGACAGAAATTGGTGTTCTAGTGCACGTCTGACCGATTGCGGCAGGCGTCACGGCAAAGCCTTCCCCGCAACGGGATCTGCTGGCGGCTGCGTCCGCCGTTCCCGGCTCCATCGTGTGGATCGGGGAGGGCTTTTTTACGGAATGAATACATATGAGCAAACAGATTAACGGAGGAATGAACGAATGGTACGACTCGAACATGAAGTGCTCCAGTCGGTATTGAAGCCTTCCCGCTATACGGGCGGGGAGTGGAATGCAGTCAGGAAGGACCATGCGGACGTGGCTTGCACATGGGCCCTGGCGCTGCCCGATGTCTATGAGGTCGGCATGAGCAACCTCGGCCTGGCCATCCTTTATGAGATCCTGAACCGCCGGCCGGACATTGCAGCCGAGCGTGTCTATGCGCCGTGGGTCGACATGGAAGATGAGATGCGCAAGCGTCATATCCCTCTCTTCTCGCTGGAGACGAAGACGGAGATCGCCGCCTTTGACTTCCTGGGCTTTTCCCTGCAGTACGAGATGATTTACAGCAATGTACTCAACATGCTGGATCTTTCCGGCATACCGGTCTGGGCGAAGGATCGCGGCGAGGATATGCCGTTCGTGGTCGGTGGCGGCCCCTGCGTCTACAATGTGGAGCCTGTGGCGGATTTCTTTGATTTCTTCATCATCGGGGAAGGCGAGGAGGTCATCGTCGAGGTATCGGATGCGCTGATGGCCTGGAAGAAGGAAGGACGGCCGGGTGGCCGCCGCGGCTTCCTGCAGCGCCTGCTCGACGTCGATGGCATCTACGTGCCGTCTTTCTATGAGCCCGTTTACGACGACAAGGGGAATTATCAGGAGATGCGCCCGCTGGCAGAGCAGGCGAAGCCCGTCATCTACAAGCGTGTGGTCAAGGATATGGATGATGCGATCTCGGTGGAGCATCCCGTCGTGCCGTACATGGATATCGTCCACAACCGCATCATGCTGGAGCTCTTCCGCGGCTGCTCGCGCGGCTGCCGCTTTTGCCAGGCCGGCATCTGCTATCGTCCGGCCCGCGAGCGCACGGAAAAGAATCTGCGCAGGATGGCCCGCGGCCTTGTCGATGCCACGGGCTACGATGAGATGAGCCTGACCTCGCTCTCCTCGGCGGATTATTCCTGCCTTGGCCGCCTCGTCGATGATCTCATGACGGATTTCCAGGATGAAAAGGTCAGCTTTTCCCTGCCGTCCCTGCGCATTGACAGCTTCTCCATCGAGCTGGCGCACAAGATGCAGCAGGTCCGGAAATCGGGTCTGACGTTCGCGCCGGAGGCTGGCACGCAGCGCCTGCGCGATGTCATCAACAAGGGCGTCACGGAGGAAAACCTCATGCAGGCATGCGGCGCGGCCTTCCGTCAGGGCTGGAAGCAGGTCAAGCTCTATTTCATGATGGGTCTGCCGACGGAAACGGATGAAGATGTCATCGGCATTGCCAAGCTCGCCAAGAAGGTCGTCGACCTCTATACGGAAATCAAGGGCAGGCGCGGCTGCAAGGTCACGATCTCCGTGGCCTGCTTCGTGCCGAAACCCTATACGCCGTTCCAGTGGTTCGGCCAGCTGCCCATCGAGGAGTTCCAGCGCCGCCAGCAGCTCTTGAAGGAACACATCACTGACCGCGCCATCACGTTCAATTACCACGATGCCCGCCTTTCGGTGATCGAAGGCGTCTTCGCACGCGGCGACCGCCGGCTTGCCAGAGTCCTTTACCAGGCATGGCAGGATGGCGCAAAGTTTGACGGCTGGTCTGATCATTACAAGGATGAGATCTGGCATGAAGCATTCCGCAAATGCGGCGTGGACATGGGCTATTACAATCTGCGCACGCGCAGCTTCCAGGAGCCGCTGCCGTGGCTGATCACCTCGCCGGGCGTCAATCAGGAATTCCTGCTGCGCGAATGGCATCATGCGATGGCCGCGGCGCTCACCGAGGACTGCCGCCGCGGCAAGTGCAGCGCCTGCGGCATCTGCCCGAACCTCGGCGTTCACGTCATCGATTATCAGAGGCAGGAAATGGCGCGCCTGGCAGAGAAAAAAGGAAATGAGGCTGAATCTGAACCGGTGCATACGGAACCAGCCGTCGATGCGGAGACGCAGCAGCGTGATCCGAGAGGGCCGGGCCGACCGCGCCAGCTCTTTGCCTGGCGTGCAGAGATCACCAAGGGCGAGGAGCTTCGTTACGTTTCGCATCTCGACTATGCCAATATCTTCCTGCGCGCCTTTGACCGCGCGAAGCTGCCGATGGCTTATTCCGAAGGCTTCAATCCGCATATGAAGGTATCGTTTGCCTCGGCGCTTTCTCTCGGCGTGACGAGCGCTTCGGAGTATATGGATTTTGAGCTGACGAAGCCGCTTTGCCAGCCGGAAATCTTCGACCGCCTGCAGGCGGAACTGCCGCCGGGCGTGCGCCTCTTGAAACTCCGGGAAATCAAGGGCCGGCACAAGGCACTGATGTCGGAAGCCGATGAAGCCATCTACACGCTCCATGTTCCGTATGCGGGAACGGAGAAGGAGGCACTGCGGGTGCTTGCCGCCTATAACGCCGCACCCGAAGCCGTCTGGCACCGCGTGACGCCGAAGAAGACGCGCGATATCGAGACGAAGCAGTACATGAAGAAACCAGTGACTGCCGTATGGACGGATGGGGCTCTGGACCTGACGATGGACATCGCGATTACGCCATCGGGCAGCGTCAAGCCTCTGGAAATCCTGACCCTCCTGCAACAGGATTACAGGCTTGCCGTCAAGCCCGCAGAAGCCCTGATTGAACGCCAGGGCATCTGGAGCAAGGGGCGCAAGCTCATCGATCTGGTTTGAGCAGGATTTCGTGATTGGAAGTGAAAAGATGAAATCCATCATCGTGAATATTGTACCGGAGGAAACGCGTATGGCCATCCTGGAGGATGGCGAACTCGAAGCGGTAGAGATGGAACGTGCCTCGCATTCCCATCTCGTCGGCAACATCTATAAGGGGCGGGTGCAGAATGTCCTGCCCGGTATGCAGGCAGCCTTCATCGATATCGGCATGGAGAAGAACGCCTTCCTCTACATCGGTGATGGCCTTCCCCATGAGACAATCGAAGCCATGCCGCCGCACACGCGCATCCACATCGGCCAGAGTCTGCCCATCCAGATTGTTAAGGATGCCATCGGGACAAAGGGGCCGCGGGCGACCATGCATATCTCCCTGCCGGGTCGTACGGTCGTCCTGATGCCGACTGCCGCTTACATCGGCATGTCGCGCCGCATCGAGGATGAAGCGGAACGCCAGCGCCTGCATGCGATAGCAGAACGCATCTGCCCGGAGGGCATGGGGCTCATCATCCGCACGGTGGCAGCCGGTCACAGAGAGGAAAGCCTGCGGCGTGACGTGCAGTATCTCGTGCGGCTCTGGGAATCCATCCTTTCGCGCTACAAACTGAAGAGCTCTTCTTTGCTCTACCGCGATGCGGACCTCCTGATCCGGCTCGTGCGGGACAATTTTACGGCGGACATCGATGAACTCGTCATCGATAACGCCGAGGCCTGCCAGCGGGTACGCAACCTCGTTGCAGGGCTTTCGCCTGAGCTCGTGGACCGCGTGCACTGCTACGACAAAAAGCAGCCGATTTTCAAGGCCTATCATATCGAAGAAGAAATCGAGAAACTCGGAGACCGGGAGGTGGAGCTGCCCTCGGGAGGCTTCCTGGTCATCGACAAGACGGAGGCACTGACCGTCATCGATGTCAACACGGGCAAATACGTCGGCAAATCGAATCTTGCCGAGACGGTTTACCGCACGAATCTCGAGGCCGCGGCGGAAATCCTCAAGCAAATCCGCCTGCGCGACATCGGCGGCATCATCGTCATCGATTTCATTGATATGGAGAAGGAGGAACAGAAGGAGCAGCTGCTGACCTATATGCGCGAACAGGTCAGGCATGACCGCACGAAGACGAATATCGTCGACATCACGAGTCTCGGACTCGTCGAAATCACGCGCAAGAAGTCCCGCCAGAATATCGACAGCATCGTCTACAGTGAGTGTCCGACCTGTCACGGCCGTGGCCGCGTGGAATCGCCGGAAACGGTATCCATTCGCATCAGCCGTGATATCCGCCGCATGGAGCGCACATCGCACGCCAGGGAGGGCTACGAGATCGAAGTCCACGAAAGCGTGGCCGAAGAACTGCGCCAGAATCAGCTCATGATGAATCTGGCGGCTGAGTTCGGCACGGATATCAAGGTAACGGTCAAGCCGGGCATGCATCCGGAAAACTATACCATCCTTCAGCAGGGCTGAGCTATTTGGAAGGGAGAAATCTTCATGAGTATTTTGATCAAGGATACGACGCGTGAGGAGCGCGAGGAAATCGTACGCAGGACGCTCTCCTGTGAGTCGGGCTGTGAGAATTGCTCCGGCTGCGCACTGGGAGCGGGTGATCCTTTCGAGATGTACAAGCCGTACATCGAGGGCAAGCTGGAGATTCGCGAGATCAATCGCCGCTTCAATGCCAAATACGGTATCCACTGAATAAAAAAGCCATTGCCTGATTATGCCGGGCAATGGCTTTTTTTTAATGGCTTTCTTTATGGGCAGCCTGCTTGATGATCGTCTCAAGATTCTCGAGCATGGAGGTCAGAGCCTGTTTGTTCTTGCTGGCATCGAAGCCGTTGACGGCATGGAGCGTATCGGAAAACTGGCCGGCCAGGGAATTTAGCAGCTGCCGCTGGAGGCGGTTGCCGTCCAAGGAATCGCCTTCAATGGAAGCCGTCTTTTCAATCAGCTCGCAGGCTGACACCATCGTGGCCATGCGCATGCAACCGATGATCGTGACATCATTACGCAGATAGGAACTGTATTGGGGCGAGAGCAGGACACCTTTATCGACGAGGTGACCGACACCTACAATGTATCGGGCCTGCCTCAGTTTCTGGATGACCTGTTTGGCCGGCATGTCCTCATAGGCGATGGTTTCGAAATCAATGTCGTTGATATGGTAATCGCGGCACATCTTTACCATGAGCCTGGCCGAGCGATCATGGGAGTTGAAAATGTAGACGCGTTCACCGGCAGGAATGTGCGAAAGGGCGATGAAGAACTCTGCTGTAGGCCTCAAATCGAGGACAACGAGAGATTCGGGCGGGATGAGTGAAAGCATTTTCTCCCGTTGGGTCAGTGCGCATACATAGAGATCCGTGTCTTCGTGACCGGTGATATTCGCACTGACCATACTACGTATGTAGACGGAGCCGCCGACAATCCGGCGTACGACGTGCAATACTTCTGCGGCGTTGAGTTCGTTGCTGCCGGCAGCAATGATGCGAGTTGTCATGTGGATCCTTCCTCTCTCAACCATCATAGGATTCCTGTAAAAATGCATATAACTTTTCAGCGGCATGGGCAATCGTCCGTTTTTGTTTGCGTGCAATGGTCAATACGATGACCGGACTGTCAGCCAGCGGCACTTCCCTGACCATTTTGTTCTGGATGGCACCGGACGGCAGGATGCCAATGCCGCTGCCTGAAATGATGAGACTGGCAATCATCTGAGGATATGTCGTTTCAAATATCGGGCGTTCCGTCAGATTTTGCTGCTGGAAGCAGTGATCGATGATCTGCCGGTAACCGCAGGATTCAGGGGGCAGCAGGAGCAATTCCTGCCTCAAATCCTTGAAGTGAAGTTCCTGCTTGTGCGCAAGCAGATGGAACTGGGGAAGATAGGCGGAGAGATGCTCCTGGTGGATGCCTGCGCATTCCAGTGAGGGTTCCGCATCCAGTTCCTGCGTCAGGAGAGGAAGAAAGGCGAGATCAATCTGGTCTTCTTCCAGTGCATGGCGCAACTCCTTGGTATTGGCCTCCAGAAAACGGAAACGCAGCGTGGGATACATATTGTGGAATTTTGCCAGCAGAAACGAACTCACGGATAAGCCGGTCAGCGGTGAAAGTCCGATCTGGATGATGCCGCTGGATAAATTCTTGAGTTCTGCAGCTTTCTGAGCGGCCAGTGAAATATCTTTCATGACGGTGCCCGCGTGCTGATAGAAGATCTTGCCTTCGCTCGTCAGGATGGCCTGCTTTTTATTGCGGTCAAACAGGACCAGTCCGAGTTCATCCTCCAGTTTCTTGATGGCTGTCGTGACGGACGGCTGGGAAACGTAGAGCTGTTCTGCGGCGCGCGTAAAACTCCCGGTGTTGCTGACCGCTAAAAAATATTCTAATTGTTTCAGTTCCATGACCAATCCTCCGGTAATGGTTTTGTTATGATGTTATTAGTATAACAGCAGAACGGCTTATAATATAGACTTCACTCATTTATGATACCTTGTACTATTGCCATCTTCTATGATGTGATTCAATCTATTTATTATATCGTCTGAAATTCTCATTATAATGAATATATGAGTTATGAAATGATAACAAATATAAATAGTTTTAGAGAGGAGAAGATGACATTGGATATCCAGGAAACAATCATGAAGATGGCAGATGGCATGAAAGATGAGCTCGTGACGCAGCGCCGTGATCTGCACATGCATCCGGAGCCGGCGTGGACCGAATTCCGCACGGCGGCACTCGTGGCGGAGCAGCTGCATGATCTCGGTTACGAGGTGCTGGCGGGCGAACAGGCCGTGGCCAAAGAATACATGATGGGGGTGCCGTCTGCCGAGGTCCTGGAGCAGTCACAGGCCCGCGCAATCCGCGAGGGCGCGGATCCTGCCTGGGTGAAACGCATGCGGGGAGGCATGACCGGCGTCGTGGGCATCATGCATTTCAAGCGCCCCGGGCCCGTTGTGGGCATGCGCTTTGACATGGACTGCAACGACGTATCGGAAACGCAGGATGAGAAGCATCGCCCGAATGTCGAAGGTTTTGCCAGTCTGCATCCCGGTGCCATGCACGCCTGCGGCCACGATGGCCATACGACGGTGGGGCTCGGGGTCGCCAAGGTCCTGGCCTCGCTGAAGGATGAGCTGGCGGGAACCATCAAGCTGGTCTTCCAGCCGGCGGAGGAGGGCGTGCGCGGTGCCCGTGCCATGGTGGAACGCGGCGTGGTCGACGATGTGGATTTCATGCTGGGCGCACATTTCGGCTTCAAGATGAAGGAAACGGGCAGCATTGCCTGCAATGTAACAGGGTTCCTGGCCACGAGCAAATACGATGCCCATTATATCGGCAAACCGGCTCATGCGGGAGCGGCACCGGAAAAGGGGAAGAATGCCCTGCTGGCCGCCGCCTGCGCAACGCTGAACCTGCATGCCATTTCCCGTCATTCGCAGGGCATTACCCGCATCAATGTAGGACATCTTGAGGCCGGCAGCGGCCGCAACATCATCGGCGATACCGGCCTCATCAAGCTGGAGACGCGCGGCGGCTCCAGTGCCATCAACCACTATATGGAAGAGGAGGCCCTGCGCATCATCAAGGCAGCTGCCGCCATGTACGATGTACAGTACAAGATTGAGCAGGTCGGCGGCGCAGCTGGCGGCAGCAATTCACCAAAGCTGGCCGCTTATCTGATGCGTCAGGCCAAAACACTCGGCATCTTCCACAAGATCGTGGATGAATGCCCGTTCGGAGCCAGTGAGGATTATTCGTACTTCATGGAACGCGTGCAGTCTCATGGCGGCCAGGCCGCGTACATGATGATTGGTGCAAATCTGGCTTCCGGTCATCATGATGCACATTTCGACTTCGATGAAACAGCTCTGGTGTATTCTCTGAAAATGCTTGCCAGCTCGGCAGCCGGTCTGCTCCTGGGCAAGTCGATGGAATGAGAGGCATGATCCGATAAGAGGAGGATTTTTATGATTATTGCAGGTATCGTCATCGTCATTGCGACCTTCGTCCTGATCGTCAAGAAATATGAAACACGCTTTGTGCTGTTTATTTCCGGCATGCTGATGTGCCTGATCGGCGGCATGCTGTCAGCCGGCACGACGGCGTTCATCAAGGAATTCACCAACGCCGGCCTGGTGCCGACCATCTGCACCGTGCTCGGTTTCAGCTATGTCATGGAATATACGAGCTGTTCCGCCCACATGGTCTACTGCATTTCCTCGGCACTGAAGCGGGTCCCGATCATCATCATACCAGGTGCTGTCATCGTCACCTTCCTCGTGAACATCGCCCTGCCGAGTGCAGCCGGCTGTGCGGCGGCCGTCGGCGCACTCCTGATTCCGGCGCTGATCCGCACGGGCGTGCATCCGGCCATGGCGGCATCGGCCGTATTCCTGGGAACCTGGGGCAGTACGATGAGCCCGGGGCTCATGTTCAATCCGCAGGTCGCTCAGCTGGCGGGAATGGATGTCATGAGTGTCATCGCGCTCTTTTCCCGCCAGGTACTGTTTGCGGCCGTGATTGCGGCGGTACTCCTGACGGTCATTGCCTGGGTGCGCAAAGAAAACAAAGGCTATGTGGCACCGAAGGATATTGAGGACAGCGAGGACTTTCACGTCAATTATTTAAAGGCCGTCATGCCGGTCGTACCGCTTGTGCTGCTGGTCCTTGGCAGCAAGCAGGTGGCTGTGATCCCGGAAATCTCGGTGCCGGTGGCCATGCTGGTCGGTGTGGCGCTTGGCATGCTCCTCGTGCGTCCGAATATCAAGGAGACGACTTGCAAGTTCTTCCGCGGTGTTGGCGATGGCATGTGTGATGTCGTGGGCTTGATTGCGGCAGCTGCCTGCTTTACGGCCGGCATGAAAGTCATCGGCCTTACGGATGCACTCATCGAGGCCATGAAGAGTTCACAGCAGATTGCACAGGTAGCAGCTGCGTATGGCCCGTTCCTGATTGGTGCAATCTCGGGGTCTGGCAACGCAGCAGCGCTGGCCTTCAATGGTGCGGTCACGCCTTTTGCCAATGAATTCGGCTATGGCATTGCGGAACTTGGATCCATGGCTCAGATTGGTGCAGGCCTTGGACGCTGCATGAGCCCGGTTGCTGGTGCCGGCATTATCTTGGCAAAGATGGCCGGTGTCAATCCGATGGAACTGGCAAAACGCAATGCCATTCCTACCATCGCGGCCGCGTTTGTGGTCATGATCACCCTGCTGTAAGCACAGACCATCTTATACGAACGATACAAAAAAGGAAGTATCCGCGCGGATACTTCCTTTTGTTATGCATGGTTTTGGGGATTTGATCAGCCGTTGCGTGCAACCTTGGCGGCATGCTTTTTCTCTTCCTGATCCATGACGATGGCAACGGCACCGTCGCCCGTGATGTTCAGGCAGGTACGGAACATGTCGAGGACACGGTCGATGCCGGCGACGAGTGCGAGACCTTCCATCGGGAGGTTGACGCTCTGCAGGACCATCGCGAGCATGATGAGGCCGGCACCCGGCACACCAGCCGTACCGATGGAGGCAAGCGTACCCGTGAGGACAATCATGGCCATCTGGCCCATCGTCAGGTCAATGCCGAAGACGTTGGCGACGAAGAGCGAGCAGACGCCCATGTAAAGGGCTGTACCATCCATGTTGATGGTTGCGCCGAGCGGCAGGACAAAGGAAGATACGTCACGGGATACACCGAGTTTTTCCTGGCAGTTTTTCATGTTGACTGGCAGGGCAGCGGCACTCGAGCAGGTCGTGAAAGCAATCAGCATGGCTTCACTCATGCCGCGGAAGAACTGCAGCGGCGTATGATTACCCCAGATCTGGGCAAGCGAGGAATAAACACAGACGGCATGGATGATACAACCGACAGCGACGCAGGCAATGACGGAGATCAGCGGCAGCAGGACAGCCGGGCCGTTCTTGGCAACGACCGGCAGCAACAGGGCAAAGACGCCGTACGGAGCGAACTGCATGACGATGCCGATAATCTTGTAGGAAACTTCTGCGCAGGCATCGAAGAACTTGACGAGGAACTCGGCGCGTTCGCCGCCGACCTTGAGGATGCCGACGCCGACAAACAGCGAGAAGACGATGACCGGCAGGATATCCGCCTTAGCCATGGATGCGACCGGGTTTGCCGGGATCATGGCTACGAAGACCTGCATGATGGACGGTGCTTCCTTGACTTTGACGACAGCATCCGACGTCATCTGGAGGCCGACGCCTGGATGGACGAGGCCGGCGATGCCAAAGCCGATGACGATGGCGATGGCCGTGGTGACGAGATAGAGGCCAATCGTCTTGAGACCGATGCGGCCGAGTTTCTTCGTGTCACCCAGGCTCGTCATGCCGACGACGAGGGAGCAGAAGACAACGGGGACGATCATCATCTTGATGAGGTTGATGAAGATCGTGCCGATTGGTGCAATCCACCAGTTGATGAATGGCAGGGCGGATTCACCCACGATGAGACCTACGATGACAGATAAGATCAGGGATATAAAGATTTTGATAGAGAGGTTCATAGTAATCACTCCTTTTTAATACATTAATATAATTTATGATAACATTTCCCCGTCTATATCTTCAATTATAGAGAAAACCCTGTGTTTTGTCCACGAACTGCACGCAAGTATACGGTATACATAAAAATACATCAAAGCTTCATAGAAGAGCATGATAAATTATAATATAATATATAATAATAAGGAAAAGAGGATGGATGGGATGAAAAATAATTTTTCAAGTGGATTGTCTTCCTTCCAAGATTATGATATAATCGTTGACGGTGTAAAAATAGCACGCGATTCGATCGCCGCCCTGTGCCCCAAGCGGGTGGTGCGGAGAAATGAAGATCGCGGAAGAAAAAAACAGGAGGTGCACCAACATGGCAGTTATTTCCATGAAACAGTTACTTGAAGCAGGTGTCCACTTCGGACATCAGACGCGTCGTTGGAACCCGAAGATGGCAAAGTACATCTTCACGGAGCGCAACGGCATCTACATCATCGACCTGCAGAAGACGGTCAAGAAGGTTGACGAGGCTTATGCATTCCTGCGCAGCGTTGCTCAGGAAGGCAAGAGCGTTCTCTTCGTCGGCACGAAGAAGCAGGCACAGGAAGCCATCAAGGAAGAGGCTACGCGTGCAGGCCAGTTCTATGTCAATGAGCGCTGGCTCGGCGGCATGATGACGAACTTCCAGACAATCCAGAAGCGCATCGCTCGTCTGAAGGAACTCGAGGCCATGGAAGCAGATGGCACGTTTGAAGTCCTCACGAAGAAAGAGGTCCAGGGCCTCCGTCATGAGATGGAGAAGCTCGAGAAGTACCTCGGCGGTATCAAGGACATGAACAAGCTGCCGGGCGCACTCTTCATCGTCGATCCGCGCAAGGAGCGCATCGCCGTTGCTGAGGCTCGCAAGCTCAACATTCCTATCGTTGCCATCGTTGATACGAACTGCGATCCGGATGAAATCGATTACGTCATCCCGGGCAATGACGACGCAATCCGCGCTGTCAAGCTCCTCACGGGCCGCATGGCTGATGCTGTCCTCGAGGGTCGTCAGGGTGAAGACGGCGAGGCGGAAGCTGCAGAAGCTCCGGCTGCTGAGTAATCCATATCGAGAATAGACCGGGAGGGGTAAGGGAGTTATCCCTTGCTCCTCTTTTTTAATAGGAGGAATAAAACCAATGGCAAAGATTACGGCTGCAATGGTAAAAGAGCTGCGCGAGACCACTGGCGCAGGCATGATGGACTGCAAGAAGGCCCTGACGGCTACGGACGGCGACAAGGCCAAGGCAATCGACTGGCTCCGTGAAAAGGGCATTTCGAAGGCTGAGAAGAAGGCTGACCGCATCGCTGCAGAGGGTGCTGTCGCAGCTTACATCAGCGATGATGCCAAGGTCGGCGTTCTCGTCGAAGTCAACTGCGAGACGGACTTCGCTGCCGGCAACGAGCAGTTCCGCGCTCTCGTCGCCAAGATTGCCAAGCACATCGCTGACACGAATCCGGCTGACCTCGATGCGCTGAACAACAGCGAGCTCGATGGCAAGACGGTTGCTGCCCTCATCACGGAAGCTACGGCTACGATCGGCGAGAAGATTTCCCTGCGCCGCTTCGTCCGTTATCAGAGCGAAGGCCGTGTGGCAAGCTACATCCACATGGGCGGCAAGATTGGTGTCCTCGTTGACCTGACGGGCGGCGACGAAGAGCTCGGCAAGGATGTTGCCATGCAGATCGCTGCAGCTGCTCCGGCAGCCATCGACCGCAGCGGCGTCGATGCAGCAGCTCTCGAGCACGAGAAGGAAGTTCTCCGCAAGCAGGCTCTCGAAGAGGGCAAGCCGGAGAAGATTGTTGAGCGCATGGTCGAAGGCCGCATCAACAAGTACTACAAGGAAGTCTGCCTCAACGAGCAGATTTTCGTCAAGGATTCCGACAAGACGGTCAAGGATATCCTCGGAGATGTCAAGGTAACGGCATTCACGCGCTATCAGCTCGGTGAAGGCATCGAGAAGAAGCAGGAGAACTTTGCTGCTGAAGTTGCTGCTCAGATGAAATAATCGACTGGAAACGGTGAAAGAAAGAGAACACATAATGGATTGTGTTCTCTTTTTTTAAAGGTTATAATAAGGGAAGATGCAGTAGTGTATCGAGTGGCGCATTGGCGTTGATGGAGGTAAGCATTTTGGATACAGCGAAATATAAACGAGTCGTCCTGAAGCTCAGTGGTGAGTCCCTGGCAGGTGAGCAGGGCTTCGGCATCAATCCGTCTGTGGTTGAGGATATCGCCAAGCAGATCAAGAAGGTGCGCGAACACGGTGTCGATGTCGCTGTCGTCGTCGGCGGCGGCAACATCTGGCGCGGACTGGCCGGTTCCGCCAAGGGCATGGAACGCGCTACGGCCGACTACATGGGCATGATGGCCACGGTCATGAATGCCCTGGCTCTGCAGGATGCACTCGAGAAGATGGATGTCGATACGCGCGTGCAGACGGCTATCGAGATGCGTCAGGTCGCTGAGCCCTACATCCGCCGCAAGGCCATTCGTCATATGGAGAAGGGCCGCGTCGTCATCTTCGGCGCTGGCACGGGCAATCCGTATTTCTCCACGGATACGACGGCTGCACTGCGTGCCGCCGAAATCGAAGCCGATGTCATCCTGATGGCCAAGAAGGGTACGGACGGCATTTACGACTGCGATCCAAACAAGAATGCAGATGCCAAGAAGTTCGATTCTCTGACGTACATCGAGATCATCAACAAGGGCCTGCAGGTCATGGATACGACGGCTACGAGCCTCTGCATGGACAACAAGATTCCCTTGCTTGTATTCAACATCGACGATCATGAAAATATCGTGCGCGCTGCCCTCGGTGAGGAAATCGGCACGACGGTAGGAGGAAATGACAGATGACCAATGAGATTCTCGCGTCCCATGAGGAACGCATGAAAAAGAGCATTGAAGCGCTCAAGCATGAATTCGCTTCCCTGCGTGCAGGCCGTGCTACGCCGTCCCTGCTCGATAAGGTCATGGTGGATTACTACGGTGCGCCGACGCCGGTCAATCAGATTGCGAAGGTTTCCGTTCCGGAACCGCGCATGATCCTGATTCAGCCGTGGGAGAAATCCATTCTGCATGATATTGAAGTGGCCATCATGAAATCGGATCTCGGCCTGAACCCGAACTCCGATGGCACGGCCATTCGCCTGGCCATCCCTGCTCTCACGCAGGAACGCCGCCAGGAGCTCGTCAAGGCCGTCAACAAGAAGACGGAAGAGGCGAAGGTTGCGCTGCGCAATGTGCGCCGCGATGGCAACGAAGAGTTCAAGAAGCTCGAGAAGGCCAAGGAAATCACGGAGGATGAGTCGAAGCGCGGCCAGGAAGCCATGCAAAAACTTGTTGACAAGTACGTGAAACTGGCCGACAGCGCCAAGGCCGTCAAGGAAAAAGAGGTCATGGAAGTCTGATATGATACCAGACGTACTGGGAAGACCCCTTGACGAGGCCGAGCATTTGCTCGCGCAGGCGGGCTGTGCCTGGCAGACGGAAATTACACGCCCTGTGCGTGATTTTTTCAAGACAGATGAACACTGTCTCTATGTCGTGCGGCAGAAGACTCTGCCGCAGGGCAGTATCATGCTTACCCTTGCGGCTAAGCAGAGAAAGGAGGCGAAATGAGTTATGGCATACAAAATCACGGATGATTGCATTTCTTGCGGTTCCTGCGCTGCTACTTGCCCGGTTGAGGCAATCAGCGAGGGTGCTGAGCACTACGAGATCGATGCAGACAAATGCGTTGAGTGCGGTGCTTGCGCTGCCGGCTGCCCGGTATCCGCAATCGAAGCTCCTTGATGCATGATGAGCGGCCCCTCTTATGAAAGTCGAGAGGGGCTTTTCCTTATTGTGTAGATATCCTCAGGATGGAGGACAAGCAAAGATGTGGAAAAAGATATTTGGCGGCAAGGCACAGCCAACCAAGGAGGAACTCGCCAACCCGCTGTTCGATAGAATCAACTGGGAACGTCTACCGCGCCATGTGGCCATCATCATGGATGGCAACGGGCGCTGGGCCCAGGGACGCGGCCTCGTGCGCACGGCCGGTCATAAGGCCGGCGTCAAGACGCTCAAGAATGTCCTCAAGACGGCTATCGACCTGCGCCTCGAAGCACTGACGGTCTATGCGTTCTCGACGGAGAACTGGAAGCGTCCGCGCCCGGAAGTCGATTTTCTCATGAAGCTCTTTTCGGATTATCTCATCAAGGAGCTTGAAGAGATGAACGACTACAACGTGCGCATCCGCTTCATCGGCCGCAAGGATGGCATGCCGGAAAGCCTGCAGCGCCAGATGACGGCAGCGGAGGAGCTCATGAAGGACAATACGGGCATCCGCTTCAATGTGGCGGCGAATTATGGCGGCCAGGACGAATTGCTGCGCGCTGCACGCAGCCTCGCGCAGCGTGTGGCCGCCGGAGAACTTTCAGCAGCGGATATCGATGAGGAGCTCATGGAAGCTTCGCTCGATACGGCAGGAGACCCGCCGGTGGATCTCGTTATCCGCACGAGCGGCGATCAGCGCCTCTCGAACTTCCTTTTGTGGCAGTCGGCCTATGCTGAGTTTTACTTTACCGATACGAATTGGCCGGACTTCACTCCCGCATGCTTCGTGGATGCGATGGTGGAGTTTGCCGGGCGGGACCGGCGCTTCGGCGGCCTGAAAAATACCTGATTACATGAAGAGGAGCGTATTGCGTTGCTTACTAGAATCATCACGGGCGTGATCGGCATTGTGCTGGCCGCGGCCGTCATCCAGATGGGCGGAGCCCTGTTTGCCGGCTTTGCCCTGCTGCTTTCTCTCCTGGCCTGGTTTGAATACACGCGGGCCTTCGCCAGAAAGGGGGAACGGCTGACGTTTCTTCTTGGTATTGTCGGCCTGGTGTTGCTCTGGGGCTGTGCCTGGCTCGGCAATGCGGATGAGACGGTGGCTGTCAGCACGGGCATTGTCCTCGTCGTCCTGCTCATGGCCGTGCTGCTGCATGGGCGCGTTTCCTTCCCTGCAGCCTGTCTCTCAGTCGGCGGTATCCTTTACTTCGGGTATCCGTTCGGCCATATGGTCATGCTGCGGTTTCTCTATCCCGAGCAGATGCTCGCGACGCCCGTCGGCCCGATGGCCTTTGGCTGCGCGATGATTTGGGTGATGTTTCTCTGTACCTGGGCATCCGATACCTTTGCGTATTTCACGGGCTCGGCCATCGGCCGCCACAAGCTCTGTCGCACGATAAGCCCCAACAAGACCATCGAAGGCTTCCTGGGGTCTGTGGTAGGCACGACAGCCGTCGGAGCGGGGCTCGGCGTCTTCTTTTCCCTGCCGCTCCTCGAGATGGCAGTGCTCGGATTCTGCATTTCCATCCTGGCAACGCTCGGCGATCTCGTGGAATCCGTGGCCAAGCGCTATACGGGCATCAAGGATTCCGGAAACATCATCCCGGGACATGGCGGTGTCTGGGACCGCTTTGACAGCGTGCTCTTCACGGCACCGCTCGTGTATTACTTTGTGCTGCTTTCGGGCCTGGGCCTGAAGTGATGGAGGGCAGGATATGAAGAATATTGCAGTCTTGGGGGCCACTGGTTCAATCGGCACGCAGACGCTTGAGGTCGTCCGCGGCCATAAGGATATGTTCCATATTTCCGTGCTTGCAGCCAATGCAAGCGATGAGCTCCTGGAAAAGCAGATCCGCGAATTTTCACCGGAACTTGCCGTGTTGTCGGATGAAGCGGCTTACAAGCGGCTCAAGGCCCGCTACAGCGGTCCGACGAAGCTCATGGGCGGCCGTCAGGCCTTTGTGGACGCAGCCGCTTTCCCGGAGGCCGATACGGTCGTCACCTCGATGATGGGCTTTGCCGGACTCGAGCCGACGATGAAAGCGCTTGATGCCAGGAAGGACATTGCACTCGCAAACAAGGAGACACTCGTGGTGGCGGGTGAGATCGTCATGCGCCGTGCGGCTGAGCAGGGTGTTTCCATCCTGCCCGTCGACAGCGAGCATTGTGCCTTCTTCCAGTGCCTGCAGGGCGAGAAGCGGGAGACAATCGAGAAACTCCTGCTGACCTGTTCGGGCGGCCCGTTCCGCGGCAGGAAGCGGGAGGAGCTCATCGGTGCGACGAAGGCGCAGGTTCTCGCTCATCCGACCTGGAACATGGGGCAGAAGATCACCGTCGATTCGGCATCTCTTGTCAACAAGGGGCTTGAGGTCATTGAGGCCAAGTGGCTTTATGGCGTCGATTACGACCAGATCCAGGTGGTCGTCCATCCACAGAGCATCATTCATTCCATGGTCCAGTTCTGCGACGGCTCGGTCATCGCGCAGCTCGGCTGCCCCGACATGAAGCTGCCGATCCAGTACGCGCTGACGTATCCGACGCGCCAGCCTTCGAATTTTGAACGACTGGATTTCTGGAAGCTCAAAGACCTGACATTTGAAGAGCCGGATACGGAGACGTTCAAGGGCCTGCGCTTTGCCTATGAGGCCGGCAGGATGGGCGGCTCGATGCCGTGCGTGTTCAATGCGGCCAATGAAGTGGCTGCCGGTGCCTTCCTCAAGGGGGAGATTCACTTCCTCGACATCTACGATATCATCGAGCAGACGATGCTCAAACGCGAATGCGTGATTGAGCCAACGCTGGAAGAGCTCTTTGAGGAGGATGCGTGGGCCCGCACGTATGCGGCTTCCCTTTTGAAGAAATGAGCGGCGACGCTCGACGAATCTCTTTTTCGAGAAGGATGGTGAATCAATGGTTCTGACAATTGCAGCTGCAATTTTTGTCTTTGGCCTGCTCGTACTCGTGCATGAGCTCGGCCACTTCATCACGGCCAAGATGACGGGGATGCGCGTCGATGAATTTGCCATCGGCTTCGGCCCGAAGCTCGTGAGCGTTCAGCGTGGTGAAACGCGCTATTCCATCCGGGCAATCCCGCTGGGCGGCTTCAATGACATCGCCGGCATGGATCCCGAGCAGAATGATGCGGGCAGCCGAGGCTATTGTGCCAAGCCGGTGGGCTCGCGCATGATCGTGATTCTTGCGGGGTCCTTCATGAATTTCGTCCTGCCGGTCATCTTGTTTTTCGGCATCTTCTTTTTTGCCGGCATCAACACGCCCAGCACGGAGCCGATACTCGGCACGGTGCTGGCGGGCAAGCCGGCTGCGGAGGCCGGTCTTGAAAGCGGCGACCGCGTGCTGACGGTGAATGGCCAGCCGGTTGCGACCTGGTCCGATTTTGTCAATGGCGTCAAGGATGAGGGCGGCGAGCCCGTGGCCCTTACGGTGGAACGTCAGGGCGAGCAGCTTGCCGTCACGGTGACGCCGTCGTACGACAACAGCGCGAAGCGCGCGATGGTTGGCGTCATGGGAACGGTCAATACGCGGTATCCGGGATTCGTGGAATCCGTCTCCCTGGCGTTCCATCAGACCGGTGCCATCATCTATGCAATGATTGCTGCGCTCTGCAAGATCCTGATGGAGCTCTCGGGGGCAGAGCTTGCCGGGCCCATCGGTGTCGCGCAGATGGCCGGTGAGGTCGCACAGATGGGCTTCGTGCCGCTGTTGAATTTTGCGGCATTCTTGAGTCTCAATCTCGGCATCATCAACCTGTTCCCGATCCCGGCCCTTGACGGCGGCCATTTCCTGACGCTCTGCGTCGAGGCGGTGCGCGGCAAGCCGCTTAGTCCGAAGGCCCTGCAGTACACGCAGAGCGTCGGCATCATCCTCTTGATCCTGCTCATGGTGCTGGCGACGAAGAACGATCTCGTGCGCGTCTTTATGGGCGGCTGAGTGTTTAGAAGGAAGTGTATGATTTGTTCAAACGAAAGATGACGAGACAGATCCATATCGGACCCGTGGCCATTGGCGGCGGTGCGCCGATTTCCGTCCAGTCCATGACGAATACGAAGACGACGGATACTGAGGCGACCGTTGCGCAGATCCGCGCACTGCAGGCCGCGGGCTGCGATATCGTGCGGCTGGCCGTGCCCGATAGGGCGGCAGCCGAGAATCTCGGCAACATCATCCGCCAGGTGACGGTGCCGCTCGTAGCCGATATCCATTTTGACTACAAGCTGGCCCTGGAGGCCATCCGGCAGGGCATCCATGCGCTGCGCCTCAACCCCGGAAACATTGGCGGGGAGGAGAAGGTCAAGGCCGTCGTGCGTGCAGCCAAGGAGGCGCATATTCCCATCCGCATCGGCGTCAACGCCGGTTCGCTGGATAAGAAGATCCTCAGGAAATACGGCGGTGTCACGCCGGAGGCTCTGGTCGAGTCCGCCATGGAACATGTGCGCATTCTCGAGGCGCTCGACTTCCATGACATGAAGATTTCCCTCAAGGCGCACGATGTGCCGCTGACGATTGCCGCCTACCGGCTCATGAGCCAGACGGTCGACTATCCGCTGCACCTCGGCATCACCGAGGCCGGCACGGTCAACACGGGTATCATCAAGTCGGCTGTCGGCATCGGCGCGCTGCTCGCTGAGGGCATCGGCGATACCTTCCGCATCTCGCTGACGGGCGATCCCGTCGTCGAGGTCCGCGTCGCCAATGAGATCTTGAAGTCGCTCGGACTCAAGGAGTACGGTCCGACGCTCGTGGCCTGCCCAACCTGCGGCCGCACGAGCATCGATCTGCCGGCCATTGCGGCGCAGGTCGAGGAGAAGCTCAGGGGCATCGAGGAGCCCATCGAGGTAGCCGTCATGGGCTGTGTCGTCAACGGTCCGGGCGAAGCGCGCGGCGCTGATGTCGGCATTGCCGGCGGCAACGGGGAAGGACTCGTCTTCCGCAAGGGCGAGATCATCCGCAAGGTTCCCGAAGCCGACCTCGTCCCAGAATTATTCAAAGAAATCGATGCAATATTGGAGGAACGCAAGCATGCGAGCAAGTAATCTTTACGCACCCACCCTTAGAAATACACCGGCTGAAGCTGAGATAGCCAGCCACCAGCTCATGTACCGTGCCGGTATGATCCGCAAGACAGCCGGCGGCATGTACACTTTCCTGCCGCTCGCCTGGCGCACGATCCGCAAGATTGAGCAGATCATCCGCGAGGAGATGGATGCAGCCGGCGGCCAGGAAATCATGATGCCAATCCTGCAGCCGGCTGAATTCTGGCAGGAGAGCGGCCGCTGGGGCGCTTACGGCGATGAGATGATGCGCATCAAAGACCGCCATGGCCGCGATTTCTGCCTTGGACCGACGCATGAAGAGATGATCACGGCACTCGTGCGCGACGAAGTGCGCTCCTATAAGCAGCTACCGCTGATGCTCTATCAGATCCAGGACAAGTTCCGTGATGAGCGCCGCCCGCGCTTCGGCCTCATGCGCAGCCGCGAATTCATCATGAAGGATCTTTACTCCTTCGACAAGGACGTCGAGGGCATGAACGAGTCCTACAAGAAGATGTACGACGCCTACACGAACATCTTCACGCGCATGGGCCTCGAGTTCCGCCCGGTAGAGGCCGACAACGGCGCAATCGGCGGCGGTCACTCCCACGAGTTCACGGTTCTCGCTGATGCCGGCGAATCGAATATCGCCGTCTGCACGAAATGCGACTACGCCGCGAGTGACGAGAAGGCCGAGCTCAAGCCAATTGGCGCTCCGGCTGAAGAAGAGCTGCCGCTCGAGAAGGTCAGCACGCCGGGCACGAACACGATTGAGGCGCTCTGCGCCTTCCTCAACGTGCCGGCTGACAAGACCATCAAGGCCGTTGCCTACCAGACGGACAAGGATGAGCTCGTGCTCGCCTTTATCCGCGGTGACCACGATGTCAATGAGGTCAAGGTCATCAACCAGATCGAGGGCGCACTCGACCTGCGCATGGCGGATGACGAAGCCATCCGTGCCGCCGGCGGTTGCCCGGGCTTCATGGGGCCAATCGGCATCAAGCAGGGCACGCACGTACTCGTCGATGCGACGGTTATGAATATGCACAACGCCGTCACGGGTGCCAATGAGGCAGACTTCCACCTCAAGAACGTAAACCCGCAGCGCGACTTCGACAAGGAAGCCATTGTCGTCACCGACCTGCGCATGGTCAAGGAAGGCGACCCGTGCCCGCACTGCGGTGCACCGCTCAAGATGACGCGCGGCATTGAGGCCGGCCAGGTTTTCACGCTCGGCACGAAGTACAGCAAGGCCATGGGCGCGACGTTCCTCGACGAGAACGGCAAGGAGCAGCCGCTCGTCATGGGCTGCTACGGCATCGGTGTCGGCCGCACGATGGCCGCCGCCATCGAGCAGAACAACGACGACCAGGGTATCGTCTGGCCGCGCGCCATTGCGCCGTTTGAAGTCGTCGTCGTCGCCGTCAATGCCAAGAAGGAAGAGCAGCTGGCGTACGCAGAGGGCATCTATGAGGAGTGCCGCAAGGCCGGCCTCGATGTCCTGCTCGACGACCGCAAGGAGCGCGCCGGCGTCAAGTTCAAGGACTGCGATCTCATCGGTTATCCGGTCCGCGTGACCATCGGCCCGAAAGCTGTCGATGAGGGCATCATCGAGGTCAAGGTCCGCAAGACCGGCGAAGTCTACAACTTCAGTCGTGCTGACTACCTCGAGAAAGTTCAGGAGCTTCTCAAGGACCTCTGATCAGGAAACGGCAAATAAAAAAGCTGCACCAGCTGGTGCAGCCTTTTTATTTGCCGTTGTGAATCTCAGGCGCCAACGACCGTGTTGAGATCCTTGACGAGCTGATCGACATCGATGCCGTGAGCCATAGCGCCCTGCTCGATGTTCTCGAAGTGTGCGGCAGCGCAGCCGAGGCAGCCCATGCCGGCGTTGACGAATACGTCAACCGTATCCGGATACTTCTGGACGACTTCGAGAATGCTCATATCTTTCGTGATTGCCATAATAAGAAAACCTCCTGTGAGTAATGAAATCACAATATACGTAGATGGGGTATATCCATCACAGGAATTATAACACATTTTGTGCGCTTGCACTAGAGGAGGGTGGCTTTTTCCAGGAAATCGCGCTAAAATAAGGAGCATATGCAGCCGAAGCGCAGGCTTTGGCAGTTGCAAGGCAAGGAGTGTGCAGGATGAACGGGAAGCATAAACAGCTGGGCCAGTGCCTGGCAGCGGTTTTGACCATGATGAGCCTCGTTTTGGCGGTGTTTTTGTGGCCGTCGGGGAATCATCGGGCAGAAATGGCAGAGACAGAAACGCAGGCGGCGGAGAACGGGCCCCATGTCATGGTGCTCAACTATCATAAGGTCAGTGACGAATTCCTTTCACTGGCCATTGCCCCGGCTGATTTTGACTACCAGATGCGCTATTTGCGCGACCACGGCTATCATACGATCACGCCGGATGAGCTTTATGCCGCGTTCGAGGGCAATGGGAAATTGCCGGAGAATCCCGTGTTGATCACCTTTGATGACGGCTATCAGGACAACTACGACAATGCGTATCCCATCCTCAAGAAATACGGCTTCAAGGGCACGATTTTCGTGGTTACGAGCTTCGTGGGCACGCGCAAGGGATATCTGACCTGGGATGAATGCCGGGAAATGGAACAGAATGGCATGACCATCGAGTCTCACACCGTCGACCACAGGTCCATGACGGATCTCACCGATGACCAGCTGCGGGCAGAGCTCGTCGAATCGAAGAAGAAAGCGGAGGCCGAGCTCGGCCATGCGGTCGATTACATGGCGTATCCGACCGGTGCGTACAACCTGCACATTGCCCAGCTCGTGCGTGAGGCCGGCTACAAGGCGGCCTTCACGATCAAGTACGGCAGTGTGAACAAGGGCAGCAATATCTACGCACTCGAACGCGTGCCCATTTTCCATACGGAGAATACGAACCGTTCCTTCCTCGAGCGCATCCGCTATACACCGCTTTTCGCAAATTTCGGCTGGACCAAGCATTGAGGAAAGCAGAGAGCAGTCACCTCAGATCAGGTGGCTGTTTTTTGCGTTTCAGGGGAATTTTGCTGATCAGGAGGATTTTTCGCTTGCCAAAGCAGGAATTATCTGTTATAAAAAAGAATAGATAAAGTGGTGAATTGTGGGGAAACGTGTCACAGATGGACAGAAAGGTGGAAGCGCAGGATGTTTTTGGGAGAATATGCCCATACGATTGACGCCAAAGGGCGCGTCATCCTGCCGGCTGATTTCCGCCAGGAACTCGGCGTTTCCTTCATTATCACGAAGGGGCTGGACTGCTGCCTGTTCCTCTACGGCCAGCAGGCATGGGAGGAGCTGGCGGCCAAGCTGCGAGCACTGCCGCTGGCGAAACCCGAGGCGAGAGCCATTGTGCGATTCTTCTTTTCCGGCGCGAGGACGCTGGAATGTGACAAGCAGGGACGTTTCCTCGTGCCGGCGAATCTGCGGACGTATGCCGGCATTGCCCTGCGCCAGAATGTGGTGCTGACAGGTGCCGATAACCGCATTGAAGTCTGGAGCAAGGAACAG
Source organism: Mitsuokella sp. AF21-1AC (assembly GCF_003458855.1). NCBI lineage: Bacteria > Bacillati > Bacillota > Negativicutes > Selenomonadales > Selenomonadaceae > Mitsuokella > Mitsuokella sp. AF21-1AC. Next base: position 14,079 of record NZ_QRVW01000019.1, on the reverse strand, counting down.
TGGACCCGTTACAATGCTGAAGTGGAGCCCGATGTGACGGCGATTGCAGCCTCGCTGTCGGGACTGGGCATATAAGCCGTTTGAGCTTTTCTGATTAGGATTCGTAGTAGCAGATGGAGGCAGGAGCGTGGAGTTTCATCATATCAGCGTCATGCTGGAAGAGACGGTCAGAGGACTGGTGACAAATCCAGAGGGAATCTATGTGGATTGTACCCTGGGAGGGGCCGGTCACTCGCACCGTATCGCAGAGCTCCTGTCGCCGGCGGGGCGCATCATCGGCATCGATCAGGATGAGGAGGCCATTGCGGCCGCGCGCGAGCGCTTGCAGGATGTCGCGTGTCATGTGGACATCGTGCACAGCAATTTCTCGCATCTCGAAGAGATCCTGCAGCAGGAAGATGCACCATTGGTCGATGGCGTCGTCTTTGATCTCGGCGTTTCATCGCATCAGATTGATACCGCGGAGCGCGGCTTTTCCTACATGCACGATGCGCCGCTTGACATGCGCATGGACCCCGAGGCATCATTCTCGGCCTACGATGTCGTCAACACGTACAGCGAGCAGGAACTTGACCGCATCTTCCACGATTACGGTGAGGAACGATGGGGCCGCCGCATCGCGCAGTTCATCGTCAAGGCACGCATGGAAAAGCCCGTGGAGACGACCGGTGAGCTCGTCGACATCATCTGCAAGGCTGTGCCGAAGGCCGTGCGCCAGTCGGCAGGCGGCCACCCGGCCAAGCGCATCTTCCAGGCCATCCGCATCGAGGTCAACGATGAGCTCGGCATCCTGGAGCAGGCGTTTCGCGCGGCCGTCCGCCATCTGAAACCGGGCGGACGGCTGGCCATCATCACGTTCCATTCTCTCGAGGACCGCATTGCGAAGCGGACATTGAAGGAGATGGCACGGGGCTGCATCTGTCCGCCGGAACTGCCGGTCTGCGTTTGCCATCACAAGCCGGAGATCCGGCTGCTCGGCAAGCCCATCAAGGCCACGAGTGAGGAACTGGTGCACAATTCACGCGCGAAGAGCGCCAAGCTGCGGCTGGCTGAAAAGCTGCCTGTGGCAGAGGCTGACGAAGAGAAGGAGGCGAAGGACCATGCTGGCAAGACAGGAAGATGAGTATGACCGTCAGGAACACAGCCTGTATGCAGGCGCTCCTTCGCCGGCGCCGCGCGCGCCCAAGGCTCCTGTGATCCGCAAGGTCCTCAATACGTCGCTGCGCTCGCACTGCCAGGTCCTCTTCCTGGTCATTGCCGTGCTGGCCATGCTCGTCACCATCGGCAGCGGCGTCGCCGCGAGCCGCGGCTACAAGCTCGTGGAAACACAGCAGAAAGCCGAGCAGCTGGAGCAGGAGAATGAGCGGCTGAACGTGGACATCGCCAAGCTCAAGAACCCGCAGCGCATCAAGTCGATTGCGGAGAGCCAGCTCAACATGCAGGTCCCGAAAAAGACGTATTTTGCACATGAAAGTGAATAAGAGAGGTACGATATGTTCCGCTCCATCCCATAGAGAGGCTGCCTGGCAAGCAGCTTCTTTTCGTTCCGCAAAAAAAGCCTATAAAATTTTTAAGATACGGTTTATAATAGTGTACGGCCCGCACTGCTTAGAAGGGGCTTTGAGGAGGAAATCAGATGAAAACAATCGGTCAGCTGGCAGAACTCGTGACGGGCTCTGTCGTAACGGGAAATCCAGATACGGAAATCACAGGCATCGAGCATGATTCGCGCAAGGTCGGGAAGGGAACGCTCTTTGTCTGCATTCCCGGCGTGCATGTCGATGGACATAAATTCATTCCGCAGGCTGTGGCGGCGGGCGCACAGGCAATCCTGACGACGCGCAGCGATATCGAGGTGCCGGAGAGCATCGCCGTCCTGCAGGTACCGGAGCTCCAGCCGGCACTCGATACGATCGTGCCGTTCTTCCATGATTATCCGGCCCGCACGATGCGCGTTATCGGCATCACGGGCACGAACGGCAAAACGACGACGAGCTATATCACGCGCGCCATCCTGCGCGAGGCCGGTTACAAGGTCGGCCTCATCGGCACCATCCAGATCATGATCGAGGATGAGGTGCTGCTCATCCACAATACGACGCCGGATGTCGTGGAGCTTCAGCACACGCTGGCCATGATGCGGGACAAGGGCATGGATTACGTCGTCATGGAGGTTTCCTCCCATGCACTCGATCAGAACCGCGTGGCCGGCATTGAATTCGATACGGCCGTCTTCACGAATCTGACGCAGGACCATCTCGATTATCACAAGACGCTGGAGAATTACAAACTGGCCAAGGCAAAGCTCTTTGACCACGTATCGGAGCCTGGCACGAAGCAGGGCAAAACGGCTGTCGTCAATATCGACGATGCTGCCAGCGAAACGATGCTCGCGCATGCGAAGTGCGCACATTTGACTTATGCCATTGAGAAGGAAGCGGATCTGCGCGCAACGGACATCCTCGTCCATGCGAACGGTGCCGAATTCACGCTGAACCATGCAAGCTTTGGCAAGATGCCCCTGAAGCTTCATATCACGGGCATCTTCAATGTCTACAATGTCATGTCGGCCGTTGGAGCCGCGCTGGCCGAGCACATCGAGCCGCAGCATATCAAAACGGCGCTCACGGCCTTCACGAGCGTGCCGGGCCGCTTTGAACTCGTCAAGGCCGGACAGGATTTCTCCATCATCGTCGATTACGCACATACGCCGGACGGCGTGGAGAATGTACTCAAGACGGCGCGCAAGATCGCCAAGAAACGCATCATCGCCGTCTTCGGCTGCGGCGGCGACCGCGACCGCACGAAACGCCCCATCATGGGCCGTCTGGCCGCAGAACTTGCCGATGTCGTCATTGCGACTTCGGACAACCCGCGCACCGAGGACCCGGACTTCATCCTGAGCCAGGTCGAAGAGGGCGTGAAGGAAGCCATCGGCACGAAGCACCATGAGAAGATCACGGACCGCCGCCAGGCCATCTTCCGCGCGGTTGAACTGGCCGAGAAGGATGATATCGTCGTCATCCTCGGCAAGGGCCATGAGAATTATCAGATCCTCAAGGACAAGACCATCCATTTCGATGATAAGGAAGTGGCCCGCGACGCGGTGGCCGCCAAGAAGGGAGAACACTGATGCCAGCATTTACGCTTGATGAAGTGCGCGAGGCCACGGGTGCCAGCGTCTATCGGGAAGAAGCCGAGTCGTTTACGGATATCGTGACGGATACGCGCAAGATCACGCCGGGAGTCCTGTTCCTGGCCTTCAAGGGCGAACGCTTCAACGGAGAAGATTTTGTACGCGATGCCATCGAGAAGGGTGCCAACGGCGTCATGGTCAGCGCGGCCTGCCCACGCGAGATCCTGGCCGGCCTCAAGGCCACGGTGCTCGTCGTAGAGGATACGCTCAAGGCTTATCAGGAGCTTGCGCATGCTTGGCGCATGGAATTCACGCTTCCCGTCCTGGCCATTACGGGTTCCAATGGCAAGACGACGACGAAGGACCTCACGGCAGCCGTCCTCTCTGCCCGCGGCCCGGTCCTCAAGACACAGGCCAATTTCAACAATGAGATCGGCCTGCCGCTGACGCTTCTGGGCCTGCGCAAGGAGCATACGGCCGCCGTCGTCGAGATCGGCATGCGCGGCCTGCATCAGATTGAGGCCATGGCACCGATTGCTGCGCCTTCAGTCGGCATTGTGACGAATGTCGGTGAGACGCATATGGAGCTCCTGGGCTCCATCGAGAATATCGCCAGGGCCAAGGCGGAACTCGTCGAGGCCATCCCAGAGGGCGGATCGGTCGTTCTCAACGCCGATAATCCCTATGTGGCCGCCATGCGGGAAAAGGCTGCGCCCGGTGTGCGCGTGCTGACGTTCGGCATCGAGCAGCCGGCCGATGTCCGCGGTGCGGATATCAAGACGGTCGATGGCCATACGACATCCTTCCATGTCATCTGGAAGGACCGCACGTACGATTACACGATTGCCATGGTGGGGCGTCATAACGTTTACAATGCCCTGGCCGCCATTGCCGCAGGCTTTGCACTCGGCTTGTCACCGGAGGAAACGGCGGCAGGCCTCAAGAACCTCGAGGCGACGAAGATGCGCTTTGAGGTGGAGGAGATCAAGGGCTACCATGTCGTCAACGACGCTTACAATGCGAGCCCGATGTCGATGACGGCCGCCATCAGCACGCTTTCCGAACTCGCTCCGGGGCGCAAGATCGCCGTCATGGGCGATATGCTGGAACTCGGACGCGTTTCGGAAGAAGCGCACAAGAAAGTCGGCCATGAACTTGCCGAACACGGCTTTGCCGCTGTCGTGACGCGCGGAGAGATGGGGAAATTCATCGCCGAGGGAGCCAGGGAGGGCGGCATCGAAGCCGTGTTCCCCTGTGATTCGCATGAGGAAGCGGGCAAGTGCCTGCACGAGATCCTGCAGCCCGGGGATACCCTGCTCTTCAAGGGCTCCCGCGGCATGCAGATGGAAAAGATCATCGACCTGCTTTGAGTCTTGCCGTCGATGAGAATGCAAAATAAGAGAGTGGAGACGTTATAAGTTGGAAAGCATCATCATTGCGGCTGCCATTGCCGCCGGGTTCGTCCTGCTGACGGGGCCGTTTTTTATACCGGAACTGCATAAACTGAAATTTGGCCAGAGTATCCGCGAGGAAGGACCAAAGAGTCATCAGGCCAAGAGCGGTACGCCGACGATGGGCGGCATCATGATCATCCTGGGCCTCACGCTCGGGACGCTCGTGGCTGCGCCGCTTTCGCCTGCCGTGCTGCTGGCACTCTTCATCACGCTCGGTCATTTCCTGCTGGGCTTCCTCGACGATTACATCAAGGTCGTCAAGAAGCGCAACCTGGGTCTCAAAGCCAAACAGAAGCTCCTCGGCCAGATCATCATCGCCATCGTGACGATGGTGGTCGGCACGAGGGTCCTCGGCATTGATACGAGCATCTGGATTCCTGTGGCGGATGTCAATCTGGATATCGGCATCGGCTACTACTTCCTCGTCCTTTTCGTGCTGGTCGGCACGAGCAATGCCGTCAATCTGACGGATGGCCTCGACGGCCTGGCCTCCGGCACGGTGGCCATTGCGGCCGGCGCGTATGCCATCGTCTGCTATCTGACGGGCCATCCGGATCTCTCCCTCTTCTGTGTCGCCATGGCAGCGGCTTGCTTGGCATTCCTGCGCTTCAATGCCAATCCGGCCAAAGTCTTCATGGGCGATACGGGCTCTCTGGCACTGGGCGGTGCCATCGCGGCAGCTGGCATCCTCACGCATACGGAGGTGCTGCTGGCTGTTATCGGCTTCGTCTTTGTCTGTGAAGCTCTGTCTGTCATCATCCAGGTCATTTCGTTCAAGACGACGGGCAAGCGCGTGTTCCGCATGAGCCCAATCCACCATCACTTTGAGCTCGGCGGCTGGAAGGAGACGAAGGTCGTCTTTGTTTTCTGGATGGTGGGCTTCGCCGCGAGCGTCGTCGGTCTCTTGATGATGCCGTAAGCAGTCCGGCAGTCAAATCGCATCTTGTAATATCCGGGGGGATTCGTCATGGAATTGGATTGGAAGCAGAAGCATGTATTGGTCATTGGTGCGGGCATCAGCGGGTTTGCCGCTGCCCGCCTCGCGCGCCGCTTTGGTGCAGAGGTCACGCTGAGCGATGCGAAATCAGAAGCGGAGCTCGAGAAACTCGGAGATGATTTTTCCAAGCTTCGTGAACTTGGCGTAACGCTTGTTTTCGGGCCACAGCAGGAATCGATGCTGGAAGGCGTTGATCTCGTCATTGTTTCGCCTGCCGTACCCGTCCGCATTCCGCTGCTTCAGGCCGCCTATGCACGGCACATCAAGGTCATGAGCGAAGTTGAGCTCGCTTATGATATCGCGGAGTCGCCGATTTGTGCCGTAACGGGCACGAACGGCAAGACGACGACGACAACGCTTCTCGGCCTGCTGCTCAAGACGCATTATGAGAAGGTCGGCGTCGGCGGCAATATCGGCGTACCGCTTTCTGAGGTGGCGCTTGAGACGGGCAGGGGCGGCTGCCTGGCTGCTGAGATCTCCAGCTACCAGATGGAAGCCACGGAGCATTTTCACCCGCATGTCGCGGCTGTTCTCAATGTGACGCCGGATCATATCGTGCGTCATGGTTCCATGGAAGTCTATCAGGCTATGAAGGAGCGCATGTTTGCGGAGCAGACACCGGAAGATTACCTTGTGCTCAATTACGACGATGAACGCACTTGCGGCATGAAGGACCGCGCAAAGGGCCGGGTCTGCTATTTCAGCCGCCATCAGGAGCTGCCGGAAGGCGTCTTTGTACGCGGTGATGTGCGTGACGGCCTGATCGTCATCCGCTGGAATGACGGGGAATACGAGCTCTGCCATACGAATGAGCTCGGCATCAAGGGCGCGCATAATGTCGAGAATGCCCTGGCAGCCGTCGCTTCGGCGTTCTTTGCCGGCTGTGAGCCTGCGGCGATGGTGCCGGTGCTCAAGTCGTTCAGGGGCGTCGAGCATCGCATCGAGTATGTGACGACGATCGACGGCGTACCGTATTACAATGATTCAAAGGCGACGAATACGGACTCTGCCATCAAGGCGCTCGAGACATTTGATGGTCACATCATCCTGCTCGCAGGCGGCGACGACAAGATGACGGACCTCACGGATTTCATGAAGCTCGTCTGCGAGCGCGTCGATGAGCTCATTCTCATTGGCAGGGCCGCAGCAAGGTTCTATGATGCGGCCGTTGCAAACGGTTTTCCGGAGGCCCACATCTATGCGGCGGGTTATTCGATGGAAAAGGCCGTGGAGCTCGCACATGCACTGGCGAAGGAGCCGGATGTCGTGCTGCTTTCCCCGGCCTGTGCAAGCTTCGACATGTACCATGGCATGGCGGAACGCGGCCGCGATTTCAAACGCCTCGTTCATCTTTACGAACAGAATTGACCGGAGGGGATCATCTTGAACATCATCGTTTCCGGCGGTGGCACGGGCGGACATATCTACCCGGCCATCACCATCATACGCACGATACAGCAGCGCGTGCCGGATGCCAGATTCCTTTACGTCGGCACGAAACGCGGCCTCGAAGCGGATATCATCCCCAAGGAAGGGCTGCCGTTCACGACGGTGGATATCCAGGGCTTTGAGCGCCATCTGACGCCGGAAAACCTGCTGCGTGCCGGCCGTGCCATGGTCGGTGTCGCCAGGGCTGCGCGCATCGTGCGTCGCTTTCATCCCGATGTCGTCATCGGTACCGGCGGCTACGTCTGCGGGCCAATCCTGCTGGCTGCGAGCCTCATGCACATCCCGACGCTCATCCAGGAACAGAATGTCGTGCCGGGCATCACGAACAAGATCCTGGCCAAATTCGTGACGAAGATTGCGGCTGGCACGAAAGAGGCCATGCGTCATTTCCCGCAGGAAAAGGTCGTCTTCACGGGCAACCCTATCCGCAGCGAGGTACTCTCAGCTCAGCGCGAGGAGGGCGCGTCTGCTTTTGGCCTGGACCCTGCCAAGCTGACGGTGCTCGTTTCGGGCGGCAGCCGCGGTGCCCGCGCCATCAACCGGGCCATGATCGGCGTGCTCTCCCACGCTGCCCCGCATCCTGAGGTGCAGTTCCTCCATGTGACGGGCAAGAACGAGTACGAGGATGTATGTTCCCGTCTGCAGAAAGCCGGTGTGGATCTCGCAAAATACCCGCACATCCTGGTCAAGCCGTATCTTTACAACATGCCGCAGGCCATGGCGGCAGCGGATCTCGCCGTATTCCGTGCCGGAGCCACCGGCCTTGCGGAACTCACGGCCCGCGGCATTCCGTCCATACTGATTCCCTATCCGTATGCAGCGGAGAATCATCAGGAGCACAATGCCCGGGCTCTGGAGGAAGCAGGTGCTGCGAGGATGATCCTCAACAAGGACCTGACTTCTGAAACGCTCAGTGCCGTCCTGACGGAACTCTTGAGCGAGCCGCAGAAACTCCGCGACATGGCTCTGGCCAGCAAGAAAATGGGAAGACCGCAGGCTGCGGCTGACATTGCAAATCTCGTACTCGAAATAGCTAGAAAAGGACAAAGGTGATTGGCGTGCATAAAGAGCTGAAAGAGCTTAAAGGCATCAAGAAGATTCATTTCGTAGGAATTGGCGGCGCAGGCATGAGCCCGCTGGCCAAGATGATGATTGAACTTGGCTACGAGGTATCCGGTTCCGACCGCGAGGATTCGGGCATCATTGAGAAGCTGCGCGAGATGGGCGCGAAGATTTTCCTCGGCGGCCAGAAGGCGGAAAACGTGCGCGGCGCCGATGCCATCGTCGTCTCGACGGCCATCCCGTTTGACAACCCGGAGGTCCTGGCAGCCAAAGACCTCGGCATCACGAAGCTTCATCGTTCCGACATCAACGCGGCACTCGTCAATGAGTACAAGGGCATTGCCGTGGCCGGTGCGCACGGCAAGACGACGACGACCTCGATGCTCGGCGTCGCGCTGACACATGCCGGGGTCTCTCCCTCGGTCGTCGTGGGCGGCGAGGTGCCGGATCTTGGCACGAATGCAGAGCTCGGTGAAAGCGAATATCTCGTTTCAGAAGCCGATGAAAGCGACGGTTCGTTCCTCAAGCTCCATCCTCATATCGCAGTGGTCACGAATGTCGAAGATGACCATATGGACCATTACGGCACGATGGAGAACATCATCAAAGCCTTCACGCAGTTCATCCGGAATGTCGACAAGGAAAACGGTTATGCCGTCATCTGCTTCGACAATGAGAACCTCCGCCGCATGTCAAAGACGCTCGAGCACAGATACATCTCGTATGCAATCGACCATGAGGCTGATTATCGGGCAAAGAACATCACGCACAGCGGTACCGGCATTTCCTTCGACGTCTTCCATGGGGCGGAAGAGCTCGGCCATGTCGATCTCAACATCCCCGGCCGCCACAATGTCCTCGATGCCATGGCCTGCATTGTCACGGGCCTTTCCATCGGCGTGAGCTTCGAGAAGATGGCGGCTGGCCTGGCTGTCTTCCATGGCGCCAAGCGCCGTTTCCAGACGAAGGGCCGCGTGAACGGGGTATGGGTGGTCGACGATTATGCCCATCATCCGACGGAGATCGCAGCCACGCTCAAGGCCGCAAAAGAGACGGCTCCGAAGCGCCTGATTTGTGTCTTTCAGCCGCACCGTTATTCCCGCACGCAGCTGCTGCATGAGGAGTTCGGCAAGGCGTTCGTTTCGGCCGACGAACTTTTCGTGACGGATGTCTATGCGGCCGGCGAAGCGCCGATCCCGGGCATCAGCGGCAAGACCATCGTCGATGAAGTCTGCCGTCAGTCCGGCCAGTCCGTCCGCTACATCGAGGATCGCACGGCCATCGCGGCCCAGCTGAAGGATTTTGTACAGCCGGGCGATCTCGTCATCACCATGGGCGCCGGCAACATCTATCAGACGGGTGAAGAACTTGTCGCACTGCTGCAGAAATAAGAATCGAAAAGGAGTTTATACGAGATGAATCAGAAAAAAATCGTCGTCGTCATGGGCGGCCCTTCCACGGAAGCAGAGATTTCCCGCCAGACCGGTACGGCCATTCTCAAGGCCCTGCAGTCCAAAGGCTACAATGCTGAGGGCATGGAGCTCAATCCGCCGACGTTTGCTGAAGACATCAAGAAGAGCGGCTGTGCCATCGTGTTCAATGCACTGCATGGCAAATTCGGCGAAGACGGCGTCCTGCAGGGAACGCTTGATATGCTCGGCATCCCTTATACGGGCTCGGGCGTGCTCGCCGCAGCCGTCACGATGGACAAGGCTGCTTCCAAACGCGTCTTTGTGGCCGAGGGCATCTCGACGCCGCGTTCGCATACATATCACCGCTATGAGATGAAGCGCGATCTCGCCGGTGAGATTGAGCGTGACTTCTCTCTGCCGGTCGTGGTCAAGGCTGCTTCGCAGGGCTCGAGCATCGGCGTCTACATCGTTGAAACGAAGGACAAGCTGCAGGAGGCGCTGCAGGAGGCATTCACGTACAACGATGAAGTGCTCGTCGAAGAATTCATCCGCGGCCGGGAGCTGACGGTTGCCGTCTGGGGCAATGAGGAACAGAAAGAAGCATTCCCCATCATCGAGATCACGACGACGTCGGGCCGTTACGATTACGAGAGCAAGTACACGAAGGGCGCTTCGACGCACATCATTCCGGCACGCGTATCGCCGGAAAAGACGAAGGAGATACAGGATCTGGCTGTCAAGACCTTTACGGCCTGCGGCTGCAAGGGCGTGGCACGCGTTGACATGATGCTCAGTGAAGAGGAAAAGCCGTACGTCATCGAAGTCAATTCGGTACCGGGCATGACGGAGCTCTCCCTCGTTCCCGATGCAGGCCGGGCGATGGGCATCGAGTTCCCGGAGCTTTGCGAACGCATCCTGGAAATGGCAGGGTTCAAGAACTGATTGCCTGACGGCAATCAACGGACGCCGGACGTTTTGCTTTGTCCGGCGTTTTTTTGGATAAAGGGGGGAACAGAAGTTGGTGGAACAAGAACACAAGAAACATCGGAGCTTCAGACGGCTTCTGAGGGGGCTTCTGTTCCTGGCTGTCTGCGGCGGTATCATGGCAATCGTCATCTACACGCCGCTTTTCACCTTGAAGCATGTGGAGCTCCACGGCAATACATACCTGACGGAAGAACAGATTACGGACATCGGCCGCATCCACAAAGGGGAGCCTCTTTTTCAACTGCAGACGGACGTCGTGACGCAGAATCTCCTGCATGATCTGCGCGTGGAATCCGCTGTTGTACGCCGCCGCCTGCCGGATACCGTGGAAATCGAGGTGACGGAACGCAAGCCTGTGGCAACCATGGCCTGCGATTACGGATATCTCGATATCGACCGCAACGGCAAGGTACTGTCGGTCTACAAGAATCTGCACAATGTCCCGATTCCTCTGATCACGGGTATGGAGCTCACGAATCTCTACATCGGGGATGATGTGACGGATGAATATGTCAGGAAGGTTCTGTACTTCCTCAATCATCTCAATGCGGATACGCTGAACCAGATCTCAGAAGTCAATATTGCGCGGCCTGATGCTGTCGTGGCTTATACGAACGGTTCTGTGGAAATCCGCCTGGGACAGCTGGACCGTCTCGATGAGAAAGCCAGCCTGACCGATGATTTTGTCAGCGATCTCAAGACGAGCCGTCACATCATCGAGTACGTTGACTTCAGTTATGAAGCCCCCTTTATCCGCATGAAGGATATGCCTGCTGATACTGACAACGAAGGAGACAAACCATGATCAAGATCCGCAAGGGCAGCTGGTCCATCGCCTGCGTCTGTATGGTGCTCGGCTTCATGCTGGCCGTACAGTTCCGCACGACCCAGGATATGAAGGCTTCCGTGCCCTACCAGCGCGTCGAAGACGTTTCAGAACGCCTGCTGGCGACTGAGAAGGAACGGGATGCACTCAAGGAAGAAGTGCAGCGGCTGCAGTCCGGGCAGGGGAATCCTGCCGATGCGCAGCAGGAAGAACTGCGCGTCCTCTCGGGCACGACTGCGATGGAAGGAGAAGGCGTCATCGTGCGCCTTGACGACAGCACGGCTGCTTCAAAGGCGGGGGACAATCCCAACCTGTATCTCATCCATGACGATGATCTGCTGCGCGTCATCAACGAACTGCGGGCGGCAGGGGCAGAAGCCATATCCGTCAATGGACAGCGCCTGATCGGTACCTCTGAGATCCGCTGTGCCGGTCCGACACTCTCCGTCAACAATGTGCGTTCAGCACCGCCATTTGAGATCCGGGCCATCGGTGACAAGGGGACGCTTGAGAATTCGCTTAAGATGCGCGGCGGCGTAGCAGAAACACTGAAGGTATGGGGCATCAAACTCGAAGTGGAGACGAGTGATGCGGTCTACGTGCCGCCATACAAGGGTTCCTTTAAGCACACCTATGCACACGAGACTGCTGAGAGGGAGGGAGAAAAATGATCCTGCCAATCCTGGGCTTGCTCGCAGGCCTGATTCTGGGCTATCTCTGCCCCGTGCTGATTCCCTTTGCTTATGCAAAGCTTTTCTCGGTGGCCCTGCTGGCTGCGCTTGATGCCGTCTTTGGCGGCCTGCGCGCCGTGGCGGCCGATACATTCGATCAGGCGGTGTTCATCAGCGGTTTCTTCACGAATGCCCTGATGGCGGCCTTCCTGGTCTACATTGGCGACCGCCTGGGAATCGACCTCTATTACGTAGCGCTCCTGGCATTCGGCTTTCGGATCTTCAAGAATATGGCGGTCCTGCGTCGTCATATCCTCAAGAAAAAAGAGAAGAATAGTACCCCGCAATAAAAAATTTGTTTTGTCAGGGAATTAAAATTGTTGTTCGCTATGGCATTCGGGATAAAATGATGGTAAACTGGTAGAGGTATAGTATTTTTGCAAAAAAAGGACGATTGCCTGAGGAGTTTTGCAGGCATTACCAGATATTTCGTGATGGGGGTTAACGCTGTGTTTGAATTGGATGACAATGGGTTAGATCAACTGGCCAAAATCAAAGTAATCGGTGTGGGCGGCGGCGGCAGCAACGCTGTAAACCGCATGATCAATCTCGGCCTGCAGGGTGTGGAGTTCATTGCTGTCAATACGGATGCACAGGCATTGCTGAAGTCGCTGGCACCGAAGCGCATGCAGATCGGTGAGAAACTGACGCGCGGACTGGGCGCCGGTGCACAGCCGGAAATCGGTCAGAAAGCGGCAGAGGAAAGCCGTGACGATATCCTCGATACGCTGCGTGGTGCCGATATGGTCTTTGTCACGGCCGGCATGGGCGGTGGCACGGGTACAGGCGCAGCGCCCGTCGTGGCGGAATGTGCCCGTGAGATTGGTGCACTGACAGTTGGCGTTGTGACGCGCCCCTTTTCCTTTGAGGGCATGAAGCGCCGCCGCAATGCGGAATCCGGTATCGAGAACCTCAAGAAGCATGTCGATACCATCATTACGATTCCGAATGACCGTCTCATGCAGGTGGTTGACAAGAAAACGCCAATTACGCAGGCCTTCAGCATCGCTGATGATGTCCTGCGTCAGGGTGTCAAAGGTATTTCGGATCTCATCGCCCTGCCGGGCCTCATCAACCTCGACTTTGCGGATGTCAAGAGCATCATGAGCAATGCGGGGTCTGCTCTCATGGGCATTGGCGAGGCTTCAGGCGAGAATGCCGCCGTCGAGGCGGCCAAGGCGGCCATCGCATCGCCGCTGCTCGAGACGAGCATCGATGGTGCCCGTGGTGTCCTGCTCAATGTCACAGGTGCAGAGGAGAACCTCAGCATGTTTGAGGTCACGGAAGCTTCTGAAGCCATCGAGAAGGCTGCGGATTCGCAGGCGAACATCATCTGGGGCGCATCCATTGACAATTCCATGGGGGACACGGTGCGCGTCACGGTTATCGCGACGGGCTTTGATGCCCCGGAAGAACCAGTCGGTGTCCAGGATCAGCAGGCAGCACAGGACCAGCAGCCATCTGCGCAGCAGTCCGCCGACAAACCTGTCGGCAGCACGGTCGGTTCGGACAGCTTTATTGACATCCCTGTCTGGATGCGCCGCAAATAATTTTTAAAAAGTAGTTGACAAGTGCGTGAAGTACAGCTATAATAAATACTGTTCTTAACGCGCTTGTTAAGAAATGGGTAGGTGCCCGAGTGGTTAAAGGGAACAGACTGTAAATCTGTCATCTTCGGATTACGATGGTTCGAATCCATCCCTGCCCACCATTTTGGCGGCATAGCTCAGTTGGCTAGAGCATGCGGTTCATACCCGCAGTGTCCGGAGTTCAAATCTCTGTGCCGCCACCATATGACATCGTAAAGCCATCAACTTGGATTTTTTATTCCGGTTGATGGCTTTTTGCTTATTCCGACTTGCTGTTCGATCCGCAAAGACGCATGAGAACTTGTTGACTGGGAATCGAGTTTTTTACAAAAAGGTGTTGACAAACGCAGCACTATCCTGTATTATAATACAAGTCGCTGAGAGATACGGCCACTACGAACGAGCGCCTGGAAGGGCAGCCGGGTGAGTGGAAATC
>NZ_QRVW01000018.1:0-53056 GCF_003458855.1 Mitsuokella sp. AF21-1AC | reverse complement strand
TTATTTTTGATCAACTGTTCAACTTCATTTTACAACGAACCCTTTTAATTTTTCGATATTCATCATAATATCCTCCTGTATATTATATTCTCCTCTTTCTGTGACTTCATTCTGACAAGCATCAACCGCGTAATATAAGTCTATATAAATTCTACATTAACACCGCTAGCAGGCAGATTGGGGAAGGAAATCAGCAGCAGATGACCTCTTTTAGTTCCTGGCGCAGTGAGGAGAGGAGTTCCGGCGCCACGTCCGTATCCGTCACGAGCACATCGAGTTCCGACAAGCACGCAATGCGTTCAAAGCACTGGCAGCCGAGCTTCGTATGGTCGGCTGCCACAACGACTCTGCGTGCCTGCCGAATGAGACGGCGCTTCGTCTCGGCATCCGTATAATCCGGTGAGGTCAGGCCGCAGGAAATATCCAAAGCATTGGCCCCGAGAAAGGCAAGATCCACCTGGAAGCGCTCCATGAAATCCGTCGTCATCTGCCCCGAAAAGCCCCGTATTGCCGCCTGGTACACGCCGGGCACCATGATGAGGCAAGGCCCGTCCGCCCCGCTGAGCATCTGCGCACCATCCAGCGAAGCCGTCAGCACCGTGATGCCCCTGCGCGACCGCAGTTCCCGCGCGATAAGCTCCATCGTCGAGCCGCAGTCGAGATACACCGTCATGCCTTCCTGCACGAGCCCGGCACAAGTCCTGGCGATGCGGCGCTTCTCAAGCGGCATGCTCATCTGGCGCACCTGCAGCCCGTAAAGCGCCGCTGTCCCGTGATTGCGCACCGCCCCGCCGCGCACGATCGTAATGAGTCCCTGAGCCGCCATCACCTGGAAATCGCGGTGGATGGTCATCGCAGACACCTGCAGCTTCTCACAAAGCTCCGCCGTCGAACCAACCGGCGTGCGTTCCAGATACGACAGAATGCGCTGACGCCGCTCTGCCGCCTTTCCTGCCTTCATATCAAGAACCCCTTTCCCAGAAACAAATGCATGATTATTGTTATTCTGTTGTTATAATAACATATTTCTGTTGGTAATATAACATTAAAGGCACTTTCTTTGCGATTTTATGTTAGATATCAAACATATTGCTTGCTGAGTGGCTATCAGCAGCGTATCATAAGACTCAACGAAGCGCTTCCCAAGAATCCCTGCCCCGACGTCAAGCGGGAGATACCATCAGCCGATTAACTGTCAATCAACTGCAAAGGAGCATCTCACCATGAAACATCCCGAAAAAAAAAGCCTGCGAAATGAGCCAGAAAGAACTTGCCCGCTACATCGACCAGTCCGTCCTCAAACCGGAATTCACCGACGATGACATCCGCCGCTACATCAAAGAAGGCGTCGACTTCGGTTGTGCCACCGTCTGCATCAATCCCTCCTCGCTGCCGATTGCCCAGGAGCTCACGGCTGGTACAGAGACCGGCATCTGCGTCGTCTGCGACTTCCCCTTTGGCGACAGCACCACGACATCAAAAGTCCTGCAGGCAAAGGAATACTGCTGCACCTATCCCATCCAGGAACTCGACATCGTCGCCAACTTCGGCTGGATCCGCAGCCACCGCTGGGATGATGTGACCGCTGATATCGCCGCCGTCGTCAGCATCTGCCACCAGTACGGCACAGAAGTCAAGGTCATCTTCGAGACGGATGCCCTGACGGTACCGGAAGTCCGGCAGGCCTGCGAATGCGCCATTGCGGCCAAAGCCGATTTCGTCAAGACGAGCACGGGCTTCCTGACCGGTCACGAAAATCACGGCGCCACGCCGGAAATCATCCAGGTCATGCTCGATACCTGCGGCGACCGCATCAAAGTGAAGGGCAGCGGCTGCATCCGCACACGCGAACACTTCCTGCACCTCATCGATATGGGCATCGATCGCATGGGCGTCGGCTTCCGCTCCACCCCCATCGTGCTCGGCTATAAACCACAGGCATAAGATACAGCAAAAAATACCGCATCTCTATGAACTACAGTCACAAGAGATGCGGTATTTTATGTTTCCATACTTAGTATTCCGTTTACCGTCATCCAAACAGACGATTGCATTATTTGGAAACGGCGTGTCCCGAAATATCGAAATCGGCAGCGTTTACGTCAAGCAGGCCATCCGGGTTGATATTGGAATAGATGCCGGGACGAACTTCAAATCGTTTGAGATTGTCAGCATTTTCTTCCAAGATATCCTGCGTATAACTCTTTACATGATTGTACCAAAGCTCCATCATACGTATCGCTCCCTTTTATTTATTATATTTATTAATATATCTGTTTATTATTTATGTATATTATGACATGAATTTGAAGCGATGTAAAATATTTTCTTTTTTATAATAAATAATTTTTATTTATGGTAATTACCATTAATCATAAAAGAGCTGCTTGATACCTTGGAAAAACACTCCCCAAGGAACCAAGCGGCTCGGCAGTCAACCGTATCCGATTATTTGAACTTCAGGCCGTCGTGGAATGCTTTGCCGACGACGGGGCCTACCAGGCGATACGTCCTCGTGGCAATGTCAAACAGGATCGGCTGCAGCTTGTCGTAATCCACCACACCGTTCGTGAGTACGGATTCATCCGCCTGCTGGGCGATGATCTTGCCGACGAGAATTCCCGTCTCATCGTCGTAGCTTACGCACTCGCACTCGAGCGTTACCGGGAACTCTTCGATGATCGGTGCATTGACATGCGTGCTCTTATGGACGTGGCAGCTGGCCTTTTCGATCTTGTTTACCTTGTTGCCTGTCTCCACGCCAAAATAGTCGGCGATCTCCATCGTATCCTTCGTGGCAAACGCGACCGTAAAAGCCTTGGTATGCTTGACGTTCTCGGTCGTCTTATGCTTAGCCAGGAACAACGTGATTTCATCATAGTCCGACTGTGTTCCCCAGACCGCGTTCATCGCATTCGGCACGCCGTTCTCGTCATACGTCCCGATGATAAACACGCCCTCCGGCGCAATGCACGCTTTCTTTCCAGAAAATTCTACGCTCATATTCAAAACCCCCTTCTCTATAACGATCATTCTGAAGCATAATGTATATACGATTTATTTCTTCTATAAAGTAATAAAAAATCCTGCTAAGCAAATTTTTCGTTCGTTATAATACTATTTTCTATTCTGTCATTTTAGATTGAACAAACGTCTCCTGCGCTGAGAATTTTGCTGATTGACAGATGAAAACCATATGAGTATAATGAACACAGAATCAATTCTATAAGAAGGTCTTCAGTGGCGCTGAGGACTGGAGGACTGTGTGGCTGTTGTACGCTGATGGCGTGTGGCAGTCTATTTTTTTCGTTAACAGGAGGGGTATCCATGGCTACAGAAGTCACGAAAGAGTTTATCGTAGGCATGCCGAAAGCAGAGCTGCATCTGCACATCGAAGGCACGCTGGAGCCGGAATTGAAGCTGAAACTGGCTCAGAAGAATCATGTGGACATCGGCCAGACGACGATTGAGGAAGTGCGCGCTTCCTATCAGTACGACGATCTGGCATCGTTCCTGGCCGTCTACTATCCGGCTATGAATGTGCTGCAGACAGAAGAGGATTTCTATGACCTGGCTATGGAATATCTCCATCACGCTGCAGAAAACAACGTCCGTCATGCGGAAATCTTCTTTGATCCTCAGGCCCATACGAGCCGCGGCATCGCCTTTGAGACGTTCATCAACGGCCTCTACCGCGCGACGGTCGACGCCCGTGCACTCCATGTCGATGCCAGACTGATCATGTGCTTCCTGCGCGACCTGTCGCGTGAGTCGGCACGCAAGACGCTGGAAGAATCCCTGCCCTACCGCGACAAATTCATCGGCGTCGGCCTGGATTCCGATGAGCACAACAACCCGCCGATGAAATTCTTCAACCAGTTCACGCAGGCGGAGCAATACGGCCTGCACCTCACGGCACATGCGGACATCGACCAGAAGGATTCCATCGAGCACATCCGTGACCTGCTGGAAGTCATCGGCGTCGAGCGCATCGACCATGGCACCAACATCGTCGAGGACCCGGACCTTGTTGCGTATGCGGCCAAGCATCACATCGGCTTCACGACCTGCCCGCTGTCCAACACGTTCGTGCGCCCGGAGATGAAGGGACCGGAAGTGCTTGAACTCTTGTCCAAGGGCGTCAAGGTCTCGGCTCATTCCGACGACCCGGCCTACTTTGGCGGCTACATCAGCGACAACTACTACGCACTGGCCGACGCCTTCAATCTGACGAAGGAACAGGTCGTGACGCTGGCCCGCAACTCGTTCGAAACGTCCTGGATCAGCGATGAGCAGAAGGCCATCTATATTGCCGAGCTCGAAGCATATGCGCGGACTCACTAAGGAAACGCCCGTAACCCATTTAACGCATAACGAAACAAGAGGTATCTATTTTCATGTCTAACCAATCCACCGGAGTCCTGGAGAGACTCTTTCACCTGTCGGAAAACAACACCACGGTAAAGCGCGAATGCCTGGCCGGTCTGACGACCTTTGTCTCCATGGCCTACATTCTCTTTGTCAATCCGATCATCCTCGGCGATGCCGGCATGGATGCCGGCGCCGTCTTCACGGCCACGGCCCTGTCGGCCATCATGGGCTGCCTGCTCATGGGCTTCCTCGCGAATTACCCCATCGCCATCGCACCGGGCCTCGGCGATAACGCGTTCTTCACGTATTCGGTCGTGCTGGCCATGGGCATTCCCTGGCAGCAGGCCATGGGCGGCGTCTTCGTCGCGTCCATCCTGTTCACGCTGGTTTCCCTGTTCAAGATCCGCGAGATCATCATCGACGCCATCCCGCAGGACCTGAAGTACGCGATGGCCGCCGGTATCGGCATCTTCATCTCCTTCGTCGGCCTGCAGGGCGGCGGCATCGTCATAGCCGATCCGTCCTCCTTGGTCGCCATCGGTTCGTTCAAGGTGCCGACGACCTGGCTCACCATCTTCGGCTTGTTCGTCACGGCCATCCTCATGGCAAAGAAGGTTCCCGGTGCCATCTTTTATGGCATCGTCCTGACGGCCATCATGGGCCTCATCACTCAGATCATCCCACCACCGGAAAGCATCATTTCCATGGCACCGAGCCTTGATCCGACGTTTGGCGTTGGCGTCAGCAACATGACCTCCATCCTTTCGGATCCGCAGATGTGGGCCGTCGTCGTCATCTTCTTCCTCGTCGCATTCTTCGATACGGCAGGCACGCTCATCGGTCTTGCCCAGCAGGCTGGCATCATGCGCAACGGCAAGATGCCGCGCATCGGCCGCGCCCTCATGGCGGATTCCCTGTCCATGCTTGGCGGTGCCGTCATGGGCACGACGCCTACGGCAGCTTACGTCGAATCCTCGGCGGGCATTGCCGTCGGCGCTCGCACGGGACTGACGGCCATCGTCGTCGCCATCCTCTTCGCCTTCAGCATGATCTTCTCCCCGCTCCTGGCCGTCGTCACGGCTCAGGTCACGGCTCCGGCCCTGATCATCGTCGGCGTGCTCATGACGTCTTCCCTGCGCGAGATCCATTGGGATCAGTTTGAGGTGGCGTTCCCGGCCTTCATGGTCATCATCGGCATGCCGCTGACGTTCAACATCTCCTATGGTATCGCTTTTGGCTTCCTGTTCTACCCCATCCTGATGACGATTGCCGGACGCCGCAAGGAGCTCAATCCCCTCATCTGGGTGATGTTCGTGCTCTTCCTCGTCCTGCTGTACACCTTGACCATGCTTAAATTCTAAGGAGAATCGACATGCTTACGAAAGAACTGTTATCCGAGTACATCGATGCCGGCGCGGCCAAGCGGAAAGCCGACATGGCCATCCTTGGCGGCACGCTGATCAACGTCAATACGAGCGAATATTATAAGGCTGACGTAGCCATCTACAAAGGAAAGATTGTCGCCGTAGAAAGCGATATTTCCGACTACATCGATGCACATACGCAGAAAATCGATGCGACGGGAAAATATCTGGCGCCGGGACTCATCGACTGCCACATCCATGTGGAATGCAGCAAGATGAGCATGACCCGCTTTGCCCAGGCCGTCGTCCCGCACGGCACGACGAGCATCGTCAGCGGCCTCGATGAATACATCTCCGTCATCGGCGTCGACGGCCTCAAGACCATTTTCGACGAGGTCGACGCCTCGCCACTGAAGGTGTTCTGGGCGCTGCCGTACAAGACGCCGTACACGATCCCGGTTTCGACGATTGCCTATAACGTGACGGCCAAGGATCACGCCAAGTACCATCAGGACCCGCGCTGCTACGGCATCTGGGAGCTCGTGCGCGAAGCCGTCCAGACGAAGGACCCCGACACCATGGAAGCCCTGGTGCTCGCACAGAAATACCATCGCCCCATTTTCGGCTGCAGCCCGCTGGCAACCGGCAAGGCTCTCAACGAATATCTCATGAGCGGTGTCCGCGTCGATCACGAGAGCTACGACCACGAGGAGTTCCTCGAAAAGGCCCGCAAGGGTATTCATACGATCATCCGGGAATCCGCCGTCACGAAATTCCTCAAGGAGAATGTCCGCGCCATCACCGAGGGCGCACCTGGCATGGCCCGCCATACGAGCTTCTGCTCCGATGACGTGAATGCCCGCGGCATCCTCAAGGAAGGCCACATCGATCACATGGTGCATCTGGCCATTGCCGCCGGCGTCGAGCCCATGACAGCCATCCAGATGGCCACGATCAACGCTGCCGAAGCCTACCAGATCGACGATCATGTCGGCTCGATCGCACCGGGCAAGGATGCCGATATCCTGCTCGTCGATCAGCCGGGCACCTTCCAGGTGGAAACGGTCGTCAGCAAGGGTATGCTGGTCACCGAGAACGGCGAGAACAAATTCCACTACGTCATCCCGGATCGCGCGGACAATCTGCTTCATACCGTGCAGCATGCACCGCTGACGGCGGATGATTTCGCCTATCACGTGGATCTCGACGAAGGAACGGCCGTCGTCGAGACCATCAACAGCATCGGCCCCTTCATGCGCAAGCGCCGCGATGTCGAACTCGAAGTCCGCGGCGGTATTGTCCGCCCCAGTGCCGAAAAGGATGTGGCACTCGTATCGGTCATCGAACGCTATGGCTTGAACGGCAATATGTCCAAGGGCTTCATTTCCGGCTGGTCCTTCCAGAAAGGCGCGATTGCCACGACGGCGGCACCGGATGACAACAACCTCGTCGTCGCCGGCGCCAACTACGAGGACATGGCCCTGGCGGCCAACACGCTCATCGAGCAGGGCGGCGGACAGATTGTCGTCATCGACGGCAAGATCGTCTCGTTCCTGCCCCTGCCGATTGCCGGCATTGCCTCGGACCTTTCGCCGGAGGAACTGGCAGCCAAGGAAAACGAACTCGACGAAGCAGCAAAAGCCATCGGCAGCCGTCTCCCTGACCCGATTTTTTATCTCTCGTTCCTGCCCATCACGGCCATCCCGGATCTGGCCATCACCGACGGCGGCAACGTGGACTACACGAAGCTGTCCTACTTTGACCCCATCCTGGAACTGAAAAAATAAAACAAGATTCCCTCGCAAAAATGGAGCTATCCAGTAAGGACGGCTCCATTTTTATATTCCGTATCCAGTTGTCAGTTGTTCTGTCAGCAGATGAAATACATCGAGATCCCTTCCACATCAAATCAGGATTCCTGCGCAGTGGTCCAGTTCGTGCTGGACAATCTCGGCAGGAAAATCGCGAAATGTCTGCCGCTGCTTCTTGAATTTCAGATCGCGGTACTCCACCTCAAGCCAGGCATAGCGTTTCACTGGCCGTTCTCCATCGAGAGACAGGCAGCCTTCGCTCGTCTCATACTGCTCCTTCGCGTGGCGGACGACCACTGGATTCAGCATCGCCAGGTAGGCATGGCCGACGCAGATGGCGATGATGCACTTGCGCTCGCCAATCATGTTCGCCGCCAGACCGACGCAGCGGCCGGCATTGGCCTTGAGCGTATCAATGAGGTCTTCGGCAATCGGCACATCCTTGCGCTCCGCTGCCACGGACGGCTGCGACAGGAAAAACGTGTCGCGTACAATGTCACGGATCATGATGAAATTCCCTTTCTCTTCTTTGCCTGTTCAATCAGATCAGCGGCCTCCTCAAAGGCAACCGGCAGATATGCTTCTTCCCACTCGCGCCCCTTCTTTTCTTGTGCCTTGATCTGCTGCCACCCCGTCAGCGGCTGGCCGTCATCATCGAGCATCGGCTCGTGGAAGACATGCGGATGACGGCGCACCATCTTATCCGCCGCCGCAGCCGCAACATCCGCCAGTGAAAAGAATCCTTCTTCCTGTGCCAGCTGCGCATGAAAAATCACCTGCAGCAGGAGGTCGCCGAGTTCTTCCTTGAGATTCTCGGCCCTGCCCGTCTCCTTCAAGATATCGATCCCGCCGATCACCTCCGCCGCTTCCTCTATGCAGGCAGGCTTCAAGCTCTCATGCGTCTGCACCCGGTCCCAGGGGCACCCGTCCGGCCCCCGCAGCTTTGCCACGATTTCACAGAGCCGCCCAACTTCCTCCCATGGATTCTTTTCTTCAGCCAATTTACGCATCCTTTCTCATGTTCCTTCATTCCATGCGGCAGAACAGCCTGCCTGTCACGGATTCTTCTCGTTGAGTTCCTCGACCAGGCTGGCCGGCAAGATGATACTCGTCATGCCATAGGCAAATGCTGCCAGCTGATACGGCTGGTAGATGAGTGCCACCTGGCCGCGTCCCGCGAGGTAGAAATTGCCGCTGAGCGGCTGACTGGCATAATCCCGGAACAACTGCTGCCTCGTGAGCACCTTCCCGCTGCCGCTGAATACCGTCTGATTGTAGATCCGCCAGGCATCATCGGAGCCAATCCTCACGAAATCACGGATGCTCATGCGCGCACCATTCACCCTGCTGTACGTGACGCCGCGGTAATACGGCATCCCGTGCGCCGCCCCACGGTTATACGTCCAGAGGCAAAGGACGAGAGAAACGTAGTCCTTTCCCTCATATTTCAGCTTATACGATACCTTTTCTTCATCGTATGAATAGTCAAGCCTGTTCCTCATGTCTTCGATCTGGCTGCGGATATCCGCATTTATCGCTGCTTCCACCGCTGCCTTATCCTTGATGTGAACGACAGGATACTGCGAGTCCTGATTCCCAGTCTTCACCACCTCCGTCGAGATACTCGCCGAAGCGGTCGGACAGGAAACAAATGCCGACGACACACCCACCGCTGCTGCCAGCAGCATGGCAGACCAGAAAGACGCTTTCATCTTCATCACTCCTTCATTCCTTGAACTTGAATTTATTATTATTATAAGATTAAAATTCGCTGCCTCTCTGCAGAATCCTGCTCGATTAGGACCGCGATACAAAAAGCACCGCCAAAGCGATGCTTTTTCTATCCGCACTCAATCGAACAGCAGGCTCTTCTCTTTTTCATACTGCGTCATATTCGTCAGGCAAAGCCAGAAAAACAGCCCCTGCGCAAAATGGGCCCCGGCCATAAGACGCCGCAGCCTGCACGCTAAATTCGCTCGATTCAAATGTGCCGCTCTCCATGTCCAGATACCTTTTCGATCAACGAGACCACTTCTACGTGCGAAGTCATCGGAAACATATCGACGGGCTGGACTTTTTTGGCTTTATAGCCGAGTTTTTCGAGGATGGCGAGGTCGCGGGCGAGGCTGGCGGGATTGCAGGAGACGTAGACAATGCGGTCGGGATGCATGTTGGCGAAGGTCTTGAGGACCGTCTCGGTGCAGCCGGCACGCGGCGGGTCGACGACGACGACATCGGCGCGCACGCCCTGCTTGTAGAGGCGCGGCATGACTTCGGTGGCATCGCCGACGATGAATTCGGCGTTGCGGACGTTGTTGTCGCGGGCGTTTTTCTGTGCGTCGAGGATGGCGGGCTTGACGATCTCGATGCCGTAGACCTCGCGCGCTTTCTGGGCAAGGAACAGTGTGATCGTGCCGGTACCGCAGTAGGCATCAATGACGGTTTCTTCGCCTTTGAGGTTCGCGAATTCCAGAGCCTTGCCGTAGAGGACTTCGGCCTGTTTCGTGTTGACCTGGAAGAAGGAACGCGGCGAAATGTGGAACTGCAGGCGGCCGATGCGGTCGAGGATGGTCGGCTTGCCCCAGAGAAGTTTCGTCTCGCGTCCCATGATGACGTTGTTGCGGTACGTCTGGATGTTCTGATGGATGCTGACGACGTGCGGCAGGCGGCTGCGCAGAGCCTTGACGAATTCCTTTTCGCGCGGCAGCTGCTTCGTGGCGGTGACGAGCACGACCATGAGCTCCCCTTTTTCGCCGACGCGCCCGACGACGTGGCGCAGAACGCCGGTGTGGCGATCTTCATCGTAAACGGGGATGCGCAGCTCCGTGATGATGTCACGCACGGTGTTGACGATCTCGTTGTTGCCTTCCTTCTGGATATGGCAGTCGCGCGTATCGATGATCTCATGGCTGCCCTGGGCAAAGCAGCCGATGACGGTCCTGCCCTTGACGCGGCCGATGGGGAACTGCATCTTGTTGCGGTAATTCCAGGGGCTCTCGGCACCGATGGTCGGCTCGACAAAGAGATCCTTCTGGCCGCCGATGCGCGTGACGGCGTCGATGACCTGCTGGCGCTTGGCCTTGAGTTGTGCCATGTAGTCGAGGTGCTGGAGCTGGCAGCCGCCGCACTGCTCATAGATGGAGCAGACTGGCGTGACGCGGTCGCGGCTCGCGCGCAGGACCTTGACGAGATGTCCCTTGGCGTACGTTTTCTTGACCTCGTCAATGACGGCCTGCACGGCCTCTCCAGGCAGGGCTCCCGGCACGAAGACCGTGAAGTCTTCGTAACGCCCTACTCCTTCGCCGCTCGTGCCGAGCGTGCGGATCTCGATCTCATATGATTTTCCTTTTTCGACGGGAACTTTATGTTTCATGATATTTATCCTTTTGCAAATGTCAGTTTCTCAAAGAGTTCCTCTGGGCTGGCGAGGATGACCCTGGCACCGTGTTCGAGGAGCTCTGCCTCCGGGCGGAAGCCCCAGAGGACGCCGACGGGCAGGAAGCCGGCATTGACAGCCGTGTCCATGTCGACGCTCGTGTCGCCGAAGTAAGCGACCTCTTCGGGGTTCACACCATATTCCCTGGCCATCATGAGGACTTTTTTCGGATCCGGCTTGATGGGCAGGCCCGGGCGGTCGCCCATGACGGTCGTGAAGGTCCCGGCAGGGAACATGCCGCCGATGATTTCGTCAGCTGCCTGCTGATGCTTGTTCGTGCAGACGCCAAGGGGTATGCCCTGTGCCTTGAGCCGGTCGAGCATCGCCTGGATGCCGGGGAATGGCCCCGTGTGGTCGCGATGATGCTCGTAAATGGCCTGATAGCGCTTCATCGCCTCGAGCACGAAGGCTTCATCGGCTGCTTTTTCCTTGGGCAGCGTGCGTTCGATGAGTTTTTTCGAACCGTTGCCGAGATAGTAGCGGTATGCATCGACCGGGTGCGTCGGGAACCCGTACGAAGTGAGCATTTCATTGACACTGATGGCCAGGTCCTCGAGCGTATCGACGAGCGTGCCGTCGAGGTCGAAGATAGCGGCTTTGTATTTCATGGCGATTCACCTTCCTGTTTATCAAAAACCTTCCCCAGAGGGGAAGGCTTTGCTTGTGTCTATCCTGTTTTAGTCAGCGAGCTTTTCGGCGAGCATCTTGTTGACCATCTGCGGGTTGGCTTTGCCGCGCGTGGCCTTCATGACCTGGCCGACGAGGGCGCCGATGGCTTTCTTCTTGCCGCCCTTGTACTCTTCGACAGCCTTCGGGTTTGCGGCGATGGCTGCGTCGACGGCTGCCTCGATGGCACCCGTGTCCGTGATCTGGACGAGGCCCTTGTCCTTGACAATCTTCTCCGGGTCGTCCTCGTTCGTCCACATCTCCTTGAAGACCTTCTTGGCAATCTTGCCGGAGATCGTATCCTTCATGATGAGGCCAATCATCTTGCCGAGGCGCTCCGCGCTGACCGGAGATTTCGCGATGTCGATGCCATCCTCGTTGAGGTTCTTGGCGAGGTCGCCCATGATCCAGTTGGCTGCGAGCTTCGGATCAGCCCCCGTCGCCACGACGGCGTCGAAGTACTCGGCCATGGCGCGCGAGCTCGTGATGATGCCGGCATCGTAATCAGACAGGCCGAATTCCTTCTCGAGGCGGGCACGGCGGGCATCCGGCAGCTCCGGCAGCTCGCTGCGGTACTTCTCGATGGTTTCCTCGCTCGTGACGATGGGCGGCAGGTCCGGCTCCGGCATGTAGCGGTAGTCGTGAGCATTTTCCTTGCTGCGCATGGAAAGCGTGATGCCGCGGGCCGGGTCGAACGTGCGCGTCTCCTGGATGACATGGCCGCCGTCCTCAAGGACCTCTTCCTGACGCTCAATCTCATAGTTGATGGCGTCCTCGAGGTTCTTGAAGGAATTGATGTTCTTCATCTCCGTACGGGTACCGAGCTCCTCGGTTCCGGCCGGACGCAGGGAAACGTTGATGTCGGCGCGCAGATTGCCTTCTTCCATGCGGCAGTTCGACACATCGATGTACTCCATGATGGCCTTAATCTTCTCCATGTAGGCGCGGGCCTCTTCCGCCGAGCGCAGATCCGGCTCCGAGACAATCTCGAGGAGAGGCACGCCCGTGCGGTTGTAGTCGACGTTGCTCGTCGCGGAATCCTTGATTGTCGTGCCGGAGTGCACGAGCTTGCCGGCATCCTCTTCCATGTGGATGCGCGTCAGGCGGATGCGCTTCTTCTCACCGTCGACATCGATGTCGACCCAGCCGTGCTCAGCGATTGGCAGGTCGTACTGCGACGTCTGCCAGTTCTTCGGCAGATCCGGATAATAGTAGTTCTTGCGGTCAAATTTGCTGTATTTGTTGATCGTACAGTTCGTGGCGAGACCGGCCTTGATGCCGAACTCGACGACGCGCTTGTTGACAGACGGCAGCACACCCGGCAGGCCCAGGCAGACCGGGCAGACATGCGTGTTCTGCTCCGCGCCGAAGCCCGTCGCGCAGCCGCAGAAAATCTTCGTTTTCGTCTTGAGCTCGCAGTGGATCTCAAGACCGATGACTGCTTCGTATTTCATCAGTTGTTCCCTCCCAGATCAGCCATTTCCTTGTGGTAGTCCTGGCTCTGCTCATACGTATAGGCTGCACGGATCAGCGTGGCCTCGTCGAGGGCTTTGCCGATGATCTGCAGGCCGATGGGCAGCCCCTTGCTGCTCTTGCCGCACGGGATGGAGATGCCGGGCAGGCCGGCGAGGTTCAAGGGAACCGTGCAGACATCCTGCAGGTACATCTGCAGGGGGTCAGCGATCATCTCGCCGATTTTGAAAGCCGGCGTCGGTGCGGTCGGGGCCATGATGACATCGACTTTCTTGAACGCTTCCATGTAATCCTGCTGGACGAGCGTGCGGACCTTGAGGGCCTTAAGGTAATACGCATCGTAATAGCCGGCGGAAAGCGCGTAGTTGCCGATCATGATGCGGCGCTTGACTTCCTCACCGAATTTCTCATCGCGCGTATTCGTCATCATCTGGACGAGATCCTCGCCGTCGACGCGTTCACCGTAGCTGACGCCGTCATAGCGTTCGAGGTTCGTGGCCGCTTCAGCCGGCGCGATGAGGTAGTAGGTCGAAATCGCATATTCCGTATGCGGCAGGGAAATCTCGACGACTTCCGCGCCGAGCTCCTTGTATTTCTCGATGGCGGCGCGGACGGCCTGCTCGACCTCGGGGTCCATGCCCTTGACGAAATACTCTTTCGGCAGGCCAATCTTGAGGCCCTTGACGTCTTCGACGAGGGATTTCGTGTAGTCCGGCACGTCTGCCGTGCTCGACGTGGAATCCATTTCATCGTGGCCGGCGATGATGTTGAGCAGGTGCGCGCAGTCCGTGACATCGCGCGTCAGCGGTCCGATCTGATCGAGCGAGGACGCGTAGGCGACGAGGCCGTAGCGCGAGACGCGGCCATATGTCGGTTTCATGCCGACGACGCCGCAGAAAGATGCCGGCTGGCGGATGGATCCGCCCGTATCGGAGCCGAGGGCCCAGATGGCCGTACCGGCAGCGACGGCCGCCGCACTGCCGCCCGATGAGCCGCCCGGCACGCAGTCGAGGTTCCAGGGGTTATGCGTCACGTGGTAAGCGGAGTTCTCCGTCGAGCCGCCCATGGCAAATTCATCCATGTTGACCTTGCCGAGCAGGACGGGGTTCTCCGCCTTGATCTTCGTCATGACCGTGGCATCATAAGGCGGCACGAAATGCTCGAGGATTTTCGAGGCGCACGTCGTCTTGACGCCCTTCGTGCAGATATTGTCCTTGATGGCACCCGGGATGCCTTCGAGGAAGGAGATCTCCTCCCCGTTTGCAATCTTCTCGTCGACGGCTGCCGCCTGCTTCAGCGCTTCCTCACGCGTGATCGTCAGGTAGGCCTCGACATCGCCTTCGACCTCATCGATGCGCTGCAGGACGTCCTGCGTCAGCTCCACCGAGGTGATTTCTTTATTGACGAGCATGTCGTGGAGGACATGCGCCGGTTTCTCATATAATCTCACAATCGTTCCTCCCGTCAGTCCTCAAGTACCTTCGGCACCTTGAAATAACCGTCTTCCTGCAGCGGCGCATTCTGGAGTGCGGCCTCACGCGGCAGCGACGGCTTGACGACATCTTCGCGGAACACGTTCTGCATCGGCAGCGCGTACGTCGTCGGCTTAACGTCATCCGTATTGACCTGAGAAAGATTGTCCATATACGTCAGGATCGAGTCCATCTGCTTGATGTACGTCTCAGCCTTGCCTTCCGGTACGGACAGGCGGGAAAGGACTGCTACGTTTTCCAGATCTTCTTTCGTAACTTTCATGTTTTCACCATCCAAAATCAACTTGTTTGCGAATCCATCCCTCATTATAACACAAAACCCCCGGAAATGAGAACCGAGGGTTTGCCGCTTTTGCTGCGAGGCGGCCGCCGCCAGTATGTCGGGCTGTCTCAGAGCATCGTCAGCGGGTCGATGTCGATGGCGACATCGGTGCGCAGATGCAGCCCCTCCTGACGCAGGAAGGCCTGAGCGGCGGGAAGATTCCCCGTCTTGATGAGCACGACGAAGCGGTAGACGCCGCGGAAGCAGGCAATCATCGCCGGCGACGGCCCGATGATCTTCTGCTCGGAAACACCTGCAAAGAACTGCTCGAAGTGATGGATGAGCGTTGTGGCTTCCTGCCTGGCCTTCTCCTCATCCTCCGACTGATAGAGCAGCTTGATGAGGCGGCTGTACGGCGGGTAGAAAAGCTCCTTGCGCAGCGTGAGTTCCTTGGCGAAGAAGCCTTCGTAGTCCTGCCGGATGCCGCAGGTGACGGCGTAATGGTCGGGATTGTACGTCTGGATGACGACTTCGCCGCGTAGGCCGTGGCGTCCGGCCCGTCCGGCCGTCTGCGTGATGAGCATGAAGCAGCGCTCGGCCGCGCGAAAATCCGGCATGTTGAGGCTCGAATCCGCGCTGATGACGCCGACGGCCGTGACATTGGGAATGTCGTGGCCCTTGGCGACCATCTGCGTGCCGAGCAGAATGTCGTATTCCTGCCGGCGGAAGCTCGCGAGTATATCCTGATGGGCGAATTTTGTCGTCGTCGTGTCGCGGTCCATGCGGATGACGCGGGCCGATGGCACGAGCTCGCGCAGCTCCTGCTCGAGCTTTTCCGTGCCGGAGCCGAAATACTTGATGTAGCGGCTGCCGCATTTGGGGCAGACGTCGGGCACGGGCTCCTGCACATCGCAGTGATGGCAGAGCAGCCTGCCGCTGCGGTGGTAGACGAGCGGCAAGCCGCAGTAACGGCAGCGGATGACTTCGCCGCACGATCGGCACATGACGAACGTCGAGAAACCACGGCGGTTCAGCATGATGATGACCTGCTGATGGCGCGCAATCGTGCGCTCGATGAGCTGGCGCAGCGCTCCCGATATGATGTGGCGGTTGCCCATGCGCAGCTCCTGCCGCATGTCGACGCAGTGAACGACCGGCAGCGGCATATCGCCGATGCGCTTCGGCATGGTGAGCAGCGTGAGCTCCCCTGTCCTGGCACGGTAATACGATTCCATCGAAGGCGTCGCGCTGCCGAGCAGCAGGATGGCATCGTGGAGCCCGGCGAGCTTTTCTGCGACCACGCGCGCATGGTAGCGCGGCGATTCATCCTGCTTGTAGCTCATATCCTGTTCCTCGTCAAGGATGATGAGGCCGATGTCATCGGCCGGCGTAAAGAGTGCCGAGCGCGCACCGATGATGATGCCCGCCTCTTGGCGGCGCACGCGGATGATGGCGTCGTTGCGCTCCGCGAGGCTCAGCCGGCTGTGCATGACGACGAGATCATCGGGGAAATACGCCTTGAATGCCAGGACGACCTGTCCCGTCAGGGCGATTTCCGGCACGAGCACGATGACGGTGCGGCCAGCCGCCCGCACGCGCCTTGCCATCTCGATGTAGACCTGCGTCTTGCCGCTGCCCGTGACGCCCTTGAGCAGGAAGCCGTGATACTGATGCTGCATGAGGAAGGGCATCATCGCCTGGAGAGCATGTTCCTGATCGTCCGTGAGCTCGATATGGCGCCGCCTGCTCTTCGCGTCGCGATAGCTGTCGCGCAGTACGCGGCGCTTGCAGACCTTGACGAGCCCGGCTTCTTCAAGATGCTTGACCGTCTGCGCGGAAATCTTCTTTTCCTTCAGCGCCTGCATCGTCTGCTCACCCTCATCCTGCAGAACGGTCAGCAGGTGGCACTGGGCCCTGCGGCGCTCGTAGGATGCGAGAAGCTCCGGAGTCACCTCCGTCTTGAGGCAGACGATCTTCTCGTACTGTGCCACATCGCGCTTCGTGGCCTCGTATTCCTTGCGGATCAGGTGGTAGCGCAGCATTTTCGCAAGCCAGTCTTCGATGTCAGCCTGCCAGTCCGGCAGGGCCTTGGCGATGGTCCCCTTTTTCTTCGGCCCTTCGCGCAGCAGGTAGTCGTAGATAGCGCGGCAGGCTGGCATCGAGAGCATCACATGGCCTTCAGCCTCCTCCACGGCGTCGTAGACGGCCGTGATGCGCAGGCCGCTCTTTCCCGGCATGAAGAGGCGCATGATCTCGGCCAGTGAGCAGAGGTAGAACCCCGCGAGCCAGCGGGCAATCTCGATCATCTGCGGCGTGAACCAGCATTCTTCATCGACAGCAGATACGATATCCTTGAGCGGCCGTTCCGGCTCTCTGGCGAGTTCTGACGTGCGCAGCACGAAGCCCTCAACCCTGCGTCCGCCGAAGGGCACAAAAACGCGCCAGCCGGGCCCGATGTAGGCAAGCTCTGCTGGCACGCGGTACGTATACGCTTTGGCGATGCTCTTGACGGGTATATTCACGAAAACATCAGCGGTTTTCATAATGATAAAATCCTTCCCTGACTGTAATTCTGTCGCGCTGCCATCCCATGGCTGCGCTCATCCGAGATCCAGCTCCGTGTCGCTCCGGAGCTTTATGGCTTCCGCCAGATGCTCCGGGGCGATTTCGTCCGTGCCGGCAAGGTCTGCAATCGTGCGGGCCACCTTGATGATGCGGTCGTACGAGCGCGCCGAGAGGTCGAATTTGCGGAAGGCGAGCTCGAGCAGGCTCTGGACGTCCGGCTTGAGCGGGCAGGTCTCGCGGATGACGGCATGGTTCATCTGCGCGTTGTGAAAGAGATGGTACGGCGCCAGGCGCTCGCGCTGACGCCTGCGCGCCGTTTCCACGCGGGCACGGATGGCGGCGGAGGATTCCGCCCGTCGCGTGGCGGAAAGCTCCTCGTAGCGGACGCGCGGCACGCGGATGTGGATGTCGATGCGGTCGAGCAGGGGGCCTGAAATCTTGCGGGTGTAGCGCTTGATTTCCGTCGGCGTGCAGTCGCAGACATGGCCGCCCGCCTCATCGCCGTAATAGCCGCAGGGACACGGGTTCATCGCACAGACGAGGATCATGTTCGACGGGAAAGTCAGCGTCGCATGGATCCTGGCAATGGTCACAGCCCTGTCTTCGAGCGGCTGACGGAGTACCTCAAGCGTGCGTTTCGAGAATTCCGGCAGCTCGTCGAGGAACAAGACGCCATGATGCGAGAGCGTGACTTCACCGGGACGCGGCACGCTGCCGCCGCCGATCATCGCGACCATCGAGGTCGTATGGTGCGGGCTGCGGAAGGGCCGCTCGGTGATGAGGCCGCCGCCCGGCGGCAGGAGGCCGGCGATGCTGTAGATTTTCGTGACCTCGAGCGCCTCCTCGCGCGTGAGCCGCGGCAGGATGGAACTCATGCGGCGGGCCAGCATGGTCTTCCCGGACCCCGGCACTCCAACCATCAGCACATTGTGCCCGCCGGCCGCCGCGATCTCAAGTGCCCGTTTCGCCTGGAACTGCCCTTGCACATCGGCAAAATCCTCCTGCCCCTGCTGCATTGCCTCTGCCTCCTCCGGCACGGCCGGCGAAAGCTCCCGCTCCCCGAGGAAGAAATCGACGGCTTCCTTCAGCGTGTGCAGCACATAGACCGCAATCCCTTCGACCAGCAGGGCTTCGTTGGCGTTTTCCGCCGCGACAAAGACCGCGCGGAGGCCCTGATTGCGTGCCGCGATGGTCATCGGCAGCACGCCGTGGACACCGCGACACTCGCCCTCCAGCGAGAGCTCCGCCATAAAAAGGCTCGTGGACAGGCGCTCGGCCGGGATGAGCCCGTAGGCAGCCAGGAGCCCCATGGCAATCGGCAGGTCAAGTCCCGGACTGTCCTTGCGGATGGAAGCCGGCGCCAGATTGATCGTCACGTTTTCCTGACGCAGCTGCACGCCGGAATTGCGGATGGCCCGGCGCACGCGTTCCTTTGATTCGCGCACGGCCGTATCCGGCAGGCCGACGATGTCAAAAGCAGGCAGGCCGGCAGCCGCATCGACTTCCACGTCGATGATAAGCCCGTCCACGCCCAGCGTAGTTCCTCCAAACGATCTTGCAAACAAACCGCTTCCCTCCTCCAGCCATCACGTTTCAAACGCACCGGGCAGATGGCGCAGCCGCCATCCCGCCGCAGCGTAAACCTCAATGACATCAAAGCGGCAGAAGCAATCCTCCCGATCGTTCTGCCGCAGGAAACAGCGTGCTGCAAAGATGATTTTCTGCTGCTTCCGGCAGCCGACGGCCTGCGCCGGCGAACCATAACGGCCCGTGCGGCGCGTCTTGACTTCCACAAAGACAAGCATCCCGTTCTTTTCTGCCACGATGTCGAGCTCGGCTCCACGCACGCGGAAATTGCGTGCGAGAATGCGATACCCCCGCGTTTCCAGATAAGAAGCCGCCAGCGCTTCGCCCTGACGGCCGAGTTCGTCCTTGTCCATGTCAAGCCCTCCACCGGATTCTGCTTCAGCAGACGATCCTCACACGAATGCACACGAATATTTTCTTACAATTCTTATTTTTATTATAGGCTATCCCCATGAGCACGTCAACCGCGCAGCTGCTGCACGAGAGAGCGCACGGGCTCGAACGAAACGCGATGAATCGGGCAGGGCCCGTACTTCCTGAGCGCTTCGATATGCTGAGCCGTGCCGTAGCCCTTGTGCTGCGCAAAACCGTACTCCGGATAAAGCTTGTCGTACTCGTCCATGAGCCGGTCACGCGTGACCTTGGCAATGATCGAGGCGGCAGCAATCGAAGCCGACTTCGCATCGCCCTTGATGATGGATGACGACGGCATCGGCAGATTCTCAAGCGGCACGGCATCGATTAAGACTTCCTGCGGCTGCGGCTTGAGGGCAAAGATGGCCTCATACATGCCATTGATCGTCGCCTGATAGATATTGACGCGGTCGATGGTCGCCGCATCCACCAGCGTCGAGCTCACAGCTATGGCCTTCGCCTGAATCTCATCAAAGAGCTCCTCCCTGACCTTGGCCGAGAGTTTCTTCGAATCGTTGAGCTTCGGGATGCAGAGGTCGTGCGGCAGAATGACAGCCGCTACCGAGACGGGTCCTGCGAGCGGCCCGCGGCCCGCCTCATCGACACCGGCGACAATCTCGCGGCCTTCGGCCCAGGCCAGATGCTCATACCGGTACATGGCAAGCAGCCGTTCGTGCTCGGCCTGCGCCCGCTCATAGCGGCGCACCAGCGTCCCCACAGCCTTGCGCGAATCAGCGCGGCAGGCCGCAAGGAAGTCCTCCGTGATCTGACCTGCGGCAAAGACAGCCGTTAATTCTTTAATCGTAGAGTCCCTGACGTCCTTCATGCGTCCGCCCCTTCCTCAGCCGGTGCTTCGGCAGCAGCCGGGACCTCATCGAGCGTCACGAGCCCGAGCTTGCCCGCACGGAATTCATTGAGGACAATCTGCTGGGCTTTCTCAAGGTCAACCAAGCCGCCCTTGACGAGACAGCCGCGCTTGCGGCCGACGGCTTCCAGGAGCTCGAGCCCCGTCTCCGGCAGCTCGCCCTTGAATTTGAACCGCTCCATCAGCCGCTCCGGATAATCGCGGCGCATGACGGAGAGCAGCAGCGCAGTCACCTGCTCCCGGTCGTAAATCTCATCGTTGATGGCCCCCGTAAATGCCAGCTTGAGCCCGACCGTCTGATCCTCAAACTTCGGCCACAAGATACCCGGCGTATCGAGGAGGTCGAGCGCTGCCCCGATCTTGATCCACTGTTTTGCACGCGTCACGCCCGGCTTATCGGCAGCCTTTGCCTTGACGGCTCCGGCCAGCCGGTTGATGAGTGACGATTTGCCGACATTCGGGATGCCGAGGATCATGCAGCGCGCCGCGCGCGGGCGCCCGCCCTTCTTGACGAAACGGTCCGTCTTCGGGCGCGCGAGTTCTTCTGCCTTCGCGACGAGCTGCTTCATGCCGCGCCCTTTCACCGAATCGATGGCCACGGCCGGAATCCCCTGAGAGCGGAAATATGCCAGCCAGCGCTTTGTGCTGGCGGGGTCCGCCAGATCCGATTTATTGAGCGCGATGAGCCGCGGCTTATCCTTGATGATCTCCGCCAGCATGGGGTTGGCGCTGCTCGCCGGAATGCGCGCATCCAAAAGCTCAATGACGACATCGACAAGCTTCAGATTCTCCTCGATGAGCCGCTGCGCCTTCTTCATGTGGCCAGGGAACCACTGTATCCCTGGCAAATCATTTCGTTCTTCTTTATCCATATATTCTTGTTCCCTTCCATTTTATAATTGATGCGTAACGTATTGTTCATTTTATTGTATCGGACTTATCGCGCCTTGTAAAGCTCAGACGACTTACTCGATTTTCGTCATTCATCATTCGAAATCCATAAGAAAACATGGTAAAATAAAAGCATCTGAACAGAAAATCCATTTACTTCTCAAGGAGTGATTTCGATGAAACTGCATCATGCTGCATACGCATTCATCCCCGCACTGGCGTTCTGCCTCAGCGCTGTTTCGCTGCCGACGGCCTCTGCTTCTTTTGGCACGGGCATCGGCGTATCGTTCCCGGCCTCGGGCGGACACAGCACGGAGATCGTGCCTTCCTATGCGGCCTTCAGCTTCGACCAGGTCATCGAGGAACTGACCGTGGAAGAAAAGCATGGCCGTCTCGTCATGGAGCTCAAGGTCACGAACGACAGCGACAGCGATTATTTCGTCGCACACCGTAACGGACAGGTCTACGATTTCGCCATCCTCGACAAGAACGGCAAGACGCTCTACCGCTGGTCGGACGGCATGGCCTTCACGCAGGCGCTGACGAGTTCTTCCGTGTCCGCGCACAAGAGCGAGGTCTACACGGCCGAACTCGACCGCAAGAAATACCGTGAAATCAAGGACGACGCCGTGCTCGTGACGGCCTGGCTCGTCGATACACCCTACAAGCTCACGACGCGCATGCCGACCAAGGTGGGCAGCTCGACGCCGGTGACGCTGCACGGCGGCATCATCATTGGCGACGGCCCCTGGTACGATGACTGAGTGCCTTGAACGGCCGGACTGACGCCAAGGCGAAATCGTGTTATAATAAAAAGAAATCTGCCGATAGACAAACGATCAAAAAGGATGTGTATAATTCTTGGATAGTACTGACGCGGGCCTCTTGCTCGTCTTACTCTTACTCTTAGTTGCTACGGACGGCTTCTTCTCGCTGCTCGAGACAGCAGTGACCGAAAGCCGGCGCGGACGTCTCGAAAAACTGGCCGAGGACGGCGATGCCGATGCAGAAGCCGCTCTCGAGCTGCTGGAGTCCCCCGAGGAAGCCCTGTCGCTCATGCAGGTCGGCATCACGCTGACCGGCATCCTCACGGGCATCACGGCGGGCGTGCTCGCCGCGCCGCTGCTTGCGGGGCTCATCTCCTTCGTGCCGCACGCCTGGGGCATTTCGCTCGTCGTGAGCATCGTCGTCATCACATACATCACGCTGCTGTTCTCGGAATTCCTGCCGAAAAAGACGGCGCTCCAGCAGCCCGAGAAGGTCCTGCTCAAATACCACAAGACGCTGCGCCGCATGATCCGCCTGGCACGCCCCCTCATCTCCGTGCTCTCCACCTCGGCCAACGGCGTCCTGCTGCTGCTCGGCGTCAACCCGCATGTCGAAGATACCGTCACGGAAGATGAAGTCAAGGACCTCATCGAACAGGGAACGGAAGACGGCACCTTCGAGAAGTCCGAGCAGGCCATGGTCGACCGCATCTTCCGCATGAGCGACCAGACGGCCTATTCCCTGATGACGCCGCGCACGCAGATGCTCTGGCTGGACCTCACGGATTCCCTCAAGCACAACCTGCGCGTCATCCGCGAGCATCCGCAGAATGTCTTCCCCGTCGGCCGCGAGAACCTCGATGATTTCTGCGGTGTCCTCTACGCCAAGGATCTCCTCAACGCCTCGCTCGAGCGCAAATCGCTCGATCTCGCACAGTACATCCGCAAGCCCATGTGCGTGCCGCGCTCAATGGAAACGTTCCGCGTGCTCGAGAAATTCCGCGACACGGGCATCCACGAAGCCATGGTGCTCGATGAGTACGGCGGCGTCGTGGGGTTCATCACGCTCAACGACATCATGCAGGAAATCATCGGTGACTCGATGTCAAACGTCGAGCCGGATCCGGTCCAGTTCACGCCGCGCGACGAGAACTCGTGGTACGTCGACGGCCTCTGCTCCATCGACGAGTTCAAGGAACGCTTCGACATCGCAGAGCTGCCGGACGAGGACCACGACCATTACCAGACGATGGGCGGTTTCCTGACGTCAGCGTTCGGCTACATCCCGAAAGTCGCCGAGAAATGCGAATGGAACGGCTTCACGTTTGAAGTCGTCGATATGGATCGCGCGCGCATCGACAAGATCCTCGTGACGCGCCACGAAACGCCGGACGGCCAGGACGACGCCAAAGGCGGGGAAGCTGCATCTCGCGACAAGGCAGCGGAAAAAGACTCCCTGCCCAGCAAGGCCTGAGGCTGATGGTACCAGCATCACATACGATTGCCCTGACGGCATAGAAAACGGGAGGGTGACATCATATCCGGATGTCACCCTCCCGTTTATTATGCTGTATTTGTGACGCTTCTCCTGCAAATCATTCCTGTTTATCAGGAGCTGCCGCTGGCGTCTCAGGTGCATCAGCAGGAGACTTTTCCCGTTTTTCCTGCTCGAGTGACTGAAGCTCTGCGGCTTTCTTCGCCTCGTCAGATGCGTCCTTCTGCTCGTCGGCCAGCAGGCGCTTCTCGGCTTCTTCGACCTGCTGCTCCTCGCTCTCATCGCCCTTGAGGATCTTCATGAATTCCTCGCCGGTGATGGTTTCCTTTTCATAGAGGAAGGCCGCGAGTTCATCGAGCTTATCCATGTGCTCCCGGAGCAGGCGGGTGGCCTTCTCATGCTGCTTGCGCACGAGCTCGACAACCCGCTTGTCGATCTGCTGCTGTGTCGCAGCCGAGCAGGTCAGGCTCGTATCGCCCCCGAGATAGCGGTTGTTGACCGTTTCCATGGCGACCATGTCGAATTCCTCGCTCATGCCGTAGCGCGTGATCATCGCGCGGGCCAGCTTCGTCGCCTGTTCGATATCATTCGACGCACCCGTGCTCACGAGCCCGAACTTGACTTCTTCGGCGGCACGGCCGGCCGTAAAGGTCGCAATCTTGTTCTCGAGCTCTTCCTTCGAAAGGATGTATTTATCCTGCTGCTCGACCTGCATCGTGTAGCCGAGAGCACCCGATGTACGCGGGATGATCGTGATTTTCTGGACCGGCGCCGAATGCGACTGCAGGGCCGCGACGAGCGCATGGCCGATCTCGTGATACGCCACCGTGCGCTTCTCCTTGTCGGAGAGGATGGCGTTCTTCTTCTGATAGCCGGCGATGACGACCTCGACGCTTTCTTCGAGGTCGGCCTCCGTCACCTCATGGCGGCCATCGCGCACGGCGCGCAGCGCACCTTCATTGATGATGTTCGCCAGCTCAGCACCAGAGGCACCGGCTGCCATGCGCGCGATGGTGTGGAAATTGACATCCGCTGCCATGCGGACCTTCCGGGCATGGACCTTGAGGATATCCTCACGGCCCTGGAGATCCGGCAGCTCAACCGGCACGCGGCGGTCGAAGCGGCCCGGGCGCAGGAGCGCGGGGTCAAGGGATTCCGGACGGTTCGTCGCCGCGAGGATGATGACGCCCGTATTGCCCTCGAAGCCGTCCATCTCGGTCAGCAGCTGGTTGAGCGTCTGCTCGCGCTCATCGTTGCCCATCGCGGCTCCCGTACGCTTCTGTCCGATGGCATCGATCTCATCGATGAAGACGATGCACGGTGCCTTCTCCTTGGCCTGTTTGAAGAGGTCGCGGACCTTCGATGCGCCCATGCCGACGAACATCTCGACGAATTCCGAGCCGGCAATCGAGAAGAACGGCACGTTGGCCTCCCCGGCGACGGCCTTCGCGAGCATCGTCTTACCAGTGCCCGGAGGACCGACGAGCAGGACGCCCTTCGGCATCGAAGCACCGATGCTCGAGTACTTCTCAGGATTATGCAGGTAATCGACGATCTCCGAAAGGTTTTCCTTCGCTTCATCCTCACCGGCGACATCCTTGAAGTGGATGCCCTCCGAGGACGGCACGTAAATCTTGGCCTGATTGCCGGAACCGCCGAACATCATGGAATTGCCGCCTGCGCGGTCCATGAGCTTGCGGCTCATATACTGGCCGATGGCAAAGAAGATCAGGAGCGGAAGGATCCAGGCCAGGAAGAAGCTCAGGAGAGGCGATGTCTCCTCCTTGATATCCTGTGTGAAGGTCGCACCGGATTCCTGCAGGCGTTCGGCGAGATTCGGGTCATTCATGATGCCCGTCTTGTATTTCTTGCTGTCGTCCTTCAAGGTGTAGAGAATCTGGTTCGACTGGATCTCCACATGGTCGATCTTCTTGTCGTCGATACATTCCATGAAGGTACTGTAATCCACCGGCTGGATCTGTGCCTCCTCAAAGTAAGGCTTGGCCATCTCATTGAACATCAGGATGACGAACAGAACCAGGATGTAATAAAACGCCATGGGTTTTTTCGGCGATTTTACCTCTTTCATAAGCATCTCCTCCTGTATGAAAAAGCCCCTGCGCCGACGGCTGCAGGGGCAGGAATCACGCCTTGATGTAAAGCGCTTTAACGGCGATATCCACCTCATGCACGACCATGCCGGTCATGAACTCCACCGCTTCACGGACCTGCTGCTGTGCCTGCTGGATGAGCGTCGGGATGTGGTTCCCATACGTCAGCACGACTTCACAGGAAATGCAGATACCCTGGTCTTCCTCGCCGGCGAGCAAGTGCCGAACATGGATGCTGCTGACCTTGCTGAACGGTCCCTTCTCCATGATGACGTTGCGCACGATGGACTTGATGGCCGTATCCTCGATGCTGAGTTTGCCGTAATAGCTGAATACGGGCCGCACGATGGATTTCTCACCGAGGCGGCGCCGCCTCGTCGAGGAACGCTTGAAAAAGGACTGCAGCGGATCGATGAGATAGCCGGAAAAATGCGGCTTGAGCTCAATAGTCGGCACGGGGATGATGTGCTTGCCCTGCTTCAGGCGGTAAAAGCGCGCCTTCTCCATCTCCGACTGCGTCGCAATATCCTCAATGTGGATGATCTTCGCGATGGCCGGCAGATGCAAGGTCTTCGTGATCTTGTGCACCATGTTTTCCGAGGTGCCAAGAATCAGGATGCGGTGCGGCTTGACCGCATCGATGGCCTGTCGGACCTCTTCGGCATGCCCGGGCAGGATGAAGATGGCGCGCCGCACGGC
This sequence comes from Mitsuokella sp. AF21-1AC, assembly GCF_003458855.1. Classification (NCBI taxonomy): domain Bacteria; kingdom Bacillati; phylum Bacillota; class Negativicutes; order Selenomonadales; family Selenomonadaceae; genus Mitsuokella; species Mitsuokella sp. AF21-1AC. The sequence continues at coordinate 26,786 of NZ_QRVW01000018.1, read as the reverse complement.
CATGATCTTGCTTTTCTCTTTTTTGGCCGAATGACCGGCGATGATCTTGCCATCCTTGATGAGAATGCCGTCATCGATGATCGCATCGGCGTGGTTCTTGTGCGCGACGATGAGCGCCCGGTGGCTCTTGCCCGTACCACTCGGGCCTACTAATGCAATCACGTCCATCTTACGTTCTCCTTACATTCATGGTTCAGAGTTTCTGCGTCGGGCGGTAAAACTTCTCCGCGTACGAATCCTCGACGGTGAAGACACCGAGCTTGTCGGGGTAACGCGTCGGGAAGCCGTGATAATCCGAACCGCCCGAGGGAAGCAAATGGTATTCCTGGGCCATTGCCAGGTAACGCGCAGTGTCTTCCCGGTCATGGCGCGGATAGAAGACCTCGATGCCGTCGATGCCACGCTGGCAGATACTGCGCACGAGCTCATCATCGCCAACGAGCTTCGGATGGGCGAGCACCGAGACGCCGCCAGCCTCCTTGATGAGGCTGATGATCTCTTCCACCTCGAGATGATAGTGCGGCACGTAAGCCGGCTTGCCTTTCTGGAGGACGGCCTCAAAAGCCGCCTGCACCGTTGGGAAATAGCCCTTGTCCACCAGCACGCGGCCGATGTGGGAGCGGCTGATGGAGCGGCTGTCGCCGGCAATCGTCAGCACTTCCGTCTCACTGATGTCGTAGCCGAGGCCCTGGAGCTTCTCGACCATCTCACTGAAGCGCGTCCAGCGCGCCTCCGTGACCTCGTTGAGCTTATCCGCCAGCTTGGCGTAGTAAATATCAATATTGTATCCAAGAATATGAATCTCATGCAGGGGGTGATGGGCGCTGAATTCGATTCCAGGAATCAGCTTGATTCCCCGGGCCGGGTACAGGCCGTTCTCGTAGAGATGGCTGATTCCCTCCACCGTATCATGGTCCGTGATGGCCATGTAGGTCAGTCCTGCTTCTTTTCCTGCGGCTACGAGTTCTTCGGGCGTCAGTTTTCCGTCCGAATAAGTCGTATGCGTATGCAGATCGCTTGGCATCCTGAAGTCACTCCTATACTATGTTTCACCGCGGCTCAACGATGAGCTTGATGGCTGTGCGTTCTTCCCCATCGATCTTAATGTCGGTAAAGGCCGGGATACAGATGAGGTCTACGCCATGAGGTGCTACAAAGCCGCGCGCGATGGCCACAGCTTTGACCGCCTGGTTCAAGGCTCCTGCGCCGATGGCCTGCATCTCTGCACTGCCATTCTCGCGGATGACGCCCGCCAGAGCACCTGCTACGGAATTGGGATTGGATTTTGCAGAAACTTTCAAGATTTCCATATGAGCACGACCTCCTTGTTCAATCTGATGCTTGTTCTTGCACTACAAACACTTGTCATATTTACAGCCAGTATTCCTACTACTGGTCTATAATTCGTCGCAGGCCGCTCAAATCCTTCTTTTTCCTGTTATTTTCTGCACTCGGTCATTCTTCTGTGCATGTCTTATTCGTGGAGGAAAATGCGCTCGATGGACTTCGTCCGGTTCGTCGCATCATCGATCTCGACGATGACGGCACAGTAAATGCACGGTCCCTCCGCGAGGTCAAAGCGCACGGGCATCGCCGTCGTGAACTTGCGCAGGATGATGTCGGTCTTCACACCGAGCACCGAGTCGCGCGGGCCGACCATGCCAAGATCCGTGATATAGGCTGTCCCCTTCGGCAGCAGGCGCTCGTCAGCCGTCTGCACGTGCGTGTGCGTGCCGACGACGCCGTTGACGCGGCCGTCGAGATAGAAGCCCATGGCCATCTTCTCCGATGTCGTTTCCGCATGGAAGTCCAGGAAGATGATGTCGCACTCCTGTTTCATTTCGCGCAGGAGTTCCTCAACCTTCTGGAACGGGCAGTCGAGCGGCGGCATGAAGGCACGGCCCGAGAGGTTCATGACGCCGACGTTCTTCGCCTTGAACGGGTAGGAGCACCAGCCCTTGCCGGGCGTCCCCTCCGGATAATTGGCCGGGCGGATGAGGAAGGGCTCATCGTCGATGAACGAGAGCACGTCCTTCTTGTCCCAGACGTGGTTGCCCGACGTGACGATGTCGGCGCCGGCGCGGTAGAGTTCATCGAGTGCCTTGCGCGTAAAGCCTTTGCCGCCTGCGGAGTTCTCTCCGTTGACGATGACGACATCGATGTTCTTCTCCTCACGGAGTTTCGGCGTATAATTCTGGAATGTGCGGCGGCCCGGACGGCCGATGACATCCCCTACCAGCATGATTCGCAATATGATCTCCTCTTTTCTCTTTTGCCGCGTGATGATCAGCGGTTGTAGACGACCACGCGGTCGCCTTCGCGCACACCGACCATGCGGCTCCTGAAACGCATCTCCTGTGCCTGCCCGAGCATCTGGTCGAGCAGGTCGCTCTGGACGGTCGCGAAATCATTTTCGAGGTTGTCGAGGGAATGATTGTCCACGACGAGCGCCTGACCAAAGGTCGTCTGCATCAGCTCGGTGATGAGCGTGAGTTCACCGCGCCGCAGCGTCGCCACTTCGCGCGTGATGTGCAGGAGCACCGTCTTGTCCCCGACGGCCTCGCCCGTGATGGCCAGGTATGGCTTCTGTCCATCCTCCAGCGCATGGTAGGTATCGAGACTTTCCTGCAGGAAATGCGTGAAGGGATTGATCTTGTCCCAGTCAATCTCGCCCTGCAGGATGAAATCGAGGACGAGGTCCCCCATCTTCGGATCATACTGCACCGAGCTGACCTCCGGGTAGCAGACGAGCAGCGAGGCCAGGAACTGGATGCCGGCCTTGTCCTGCACTTTGTTGTACGCGCCTGGGGAGCGCAGCCAATTGAAACCAAACATAATTATCCCCTCTAAGCGACTGAGGGTCCGGGGCAGACGCCCCGCACCCTCAGTACATGGTATTTTTGCTTTTGCTTATTTCGCATAATCGACGACGCGCGTCTCGCGGATGACCGTGGCCTTGATCTGGCCAGGATACTCGAGCTCGTCCTCGATCTTCTTGACGATATTGTGTGCCAGTGCAGCAGCTTCGGCATCGTCCACCTTGTCCGGCTTGACCATGACGCGGATCTCACGGCCGGCCTGGATGGCAAAGCAGCGCTCAACGCCATCGAAGGACTCGGCAATCTCCTCAAGGCTCTTGAGGCGCTTGAGATACGATTCGAGGCTTTCACGGCGCGCGCCCGGGCGTGCCGCCGACACGGCATCAGCCGCTGAGACGAGGACGGATTCCACGCAGGTCGGTTCCACATCGCCGTGATGGGAAACGATGGCGTTGATGACATCCTTCGACTCGCGATACTTGCGCGCGATATCGCCGCCGATCGACGTATGGGAGCCCTCGACCTCGTGGTCGATGGCCTTGCCGATATCGTGGAGCAGGCCGGCGCGCTTGGCGAGCATGACATCGCAGCCGAGCTCGGCTGCCATGACGCCGGCGAGATGCGAGACTTCCACGGAATGGTTAAGCACGTTCTGGCCGTAACTCGTGCGGTAACGCAGGCGGCCCAGGAGCTTGATGAGCTCCGGATGCAGGCCATGGACGCCCGTCTCGAACGTCGCCTGCTCGCCGGCTTCCTTGATGCGCTGGTCGACTTCGCGCTTGGCCTTCTCGACCATCTCCTCGATGCGTGCCGGATGGATGCGGCCATCCTGGATCAGCTTCTCGAGTGCGATGCGCGCGATCTCACGGCGCACGGGATCGAAGCCCGACAGGATGACGGCTTCCGGCGTATCATCGATGATGAGGTCGATGCCCGTCAGCGTTTCGAGCGTGCGGATATTGCGGCCCTCGCGGCCGATGATGCGGCCCTTCATCTCGTCGTTCGGCAGGGCCACGACGGAGACGGTCGTCTCGGCGACGTGGTCGGCTGCACAGCGCTGGATGGCAATCGACAGGATCTCGCGGGCCTTCTTGTCCGCTTCATCCTTCGTCTGCTGCTCGTACTCCTTGATTTTCATGGCCTTCTCGTGCTTGAGCTCTTCCTCAGCTTCTGCCATGAGCATCGTGCGGGCTTCCTCAGCCGTCAGGCTCGAGATGCGTTCGAGCTCAGCCTTCTGCTGCTCGTGCATCTCATCGATGGCCGCCTGGCTCTTGTCGAGGCGGACTTCCTTGCGGGTCAGGGCCTCCTCTTTCTTCTCGACGGACTCGAGCTTGCGATCCAGGTTCTCTTCCTTCTGCACGACACGGCGCTCCTGACGCTGGAGCTCCGAACGGCGCTCTTTCGTGTCGCGATCGAGTTCCTGACGCAGACGGTGGATATCTTCCTTCGCTTCGAGCAGAGCTTCCTTCTTTTTCGTCTCGCCCCTCTTCTCAGCGTCTTCTACAATTCGTTTTGCTTCAGCTTCGGCGGAACCGATCTGTGCCTCAGCCGTGCGCTTGCGCATCACGTAGCCGATGCCGGAACCGACAAATACTGCTACTATTACCGCTAATATTATTGTAACGATAATATTCACCCCCCTTTTCTTTTTTTGCTTTCATGCTTTTATTTTTGTATTGGTTGTTGTACGTCCTGGCATACGTGACATAACTATACCTTTCCATTTTATAGTTTTTTATATCCAGTGTCAAGAAAACGGCCCCCGGAATTGTGGTCGAAAAACCATGCGGAAGCCGCTTTTTGAGTATTATTTTCAGTCCCAGCTGCTCTCATCGAGCAGCACGACGTAAAAAATCCTGCCGTAGAAATCCGTATCGACGAGACGGCCCTTGTCGAGCACGCGGCGCAAGCGGCCTTTCTTGGTGATAATGCGGTAAACGACGGCGTCCGTCCCCGTGCTGCCGGACGCAGCAATCTGCTCGTCAATACTCGTTTCCACGCGGTCGTAATCATCGGGATGCACAATGCCGCGGAACGTCCCATTCGTATAGGCGAGGAACTCTTCAAGCGTATCGCAGTCGAACAGATGGATGAGCTCGAGATTCGCAAAGAGAATCTCCTCCTGCTCATCGGCCTTGTAGATGAGAATGGCTCCCGGCAGATGCATCGCAATATCCTGCAGGCCGAATGCCAGCTGGCTCCGGCCGGCTTCGCCGACATGCGGCTGGTACTGGGACAGCCCCTGTTTGCCGCGCAGCTTCACCGCGTAGAGCGCGGCATCGGCGCACTGGAAGAGACTTGAGCGCGAACGGGCCTGTGTCGGGTATTCGGCGTACCCCATCGAAATCGTATAGGAGTGCACTTTGCCGTCATAGCGGAACAGGTGGCGCCGCGTGGCAAAGCCGTCCAGGAGCGGGCCTGCCTCTGCCGCTGACATTCCGCGGAACAGCGCGCAGAATTCATCGCCGCCATTGCGGCCGACAAAAGCCACATCCGAGAAATGCTGCTGCATCGTGCGGGCGAGATTCTTCAGGGCCTCGTCGCCGGCGCGGTGGCTGTTGAGATCGTTGACGAGCTTGAAATTATCGATATCGATGATGACGGCCGTCGCCTTCTCCTCCGGATGCTTGCGCAGCCATTTTGAAACGGCTTCATCAAATCCCTGCCGGTTGTAGAGTCCCGTCAGGGAATCCGTATTGGCCATGCGGTGCAGATGACTGCGCCGTTCCTGCAGCTTGAGCAGGAGCATGGTCATCCCCGTCAGAAGGAGGACAATCCCGAGGCCCAGCAGAAATGACAGAACGAGCGGAAACGAAGGCTGCCAGCCCCTCTCCGGCATGACCTCAAGCTTCCAGTAACAGCCGCCGTAGAAAAACGTCTGCGCTTCCGGACGGTCCAGGTACTCCCTGGAGGCCAGGACCACATGATATTCATCATCTCCTGGTTCCGTCTTGGAAAGCCGGTACTCGTTGTGCGTGGCCTTGAGATCATTTGCCATGCTCTCAAAGATGTCCGGCGCCTTGAGAACGACGATGGAAAAGCCCCAGAAGCGTTCCGTCCCGTCCGGGTTCTCAAAGAAAATGGGCTGACGCACGGCGAGGCCTTCATGGCCCTCGCTGAGCTGAAACGGCCCCTGGATGATCGTGGCCTTGTTGTCACGGCTGTACGTGACGCTCTGCACGCGGTCAGGCAGGGCGAAGAGGTTCTCCTTGCCGATGATGCGGGCCGATTCCGGATAGACATCGGCGATGATGCCGTCAGGAGCCAGCTGGATGCTGTCGATATAGGGACTCCTCTGCATCATGCCGGCGGCTGCTTTGGCGAAATTCCTCGGCATGCCGCCCTCATCCATGATCATATAGGCCATCATGTCCGTGGCAATGCTGCTGCGGTTGAAATCCTTCTCGAGTTCATCGGCATAGATCTGGGCATTGAGGGAGCAGCGGTCCCGCATCATCATCTCTTCGTTCTTCGCCAGGCGGCTCACGATCAGCAGGAAGATCAGGAGACCGACAACAAAGACAGCCAAAGGAATGAGTCTTCTTTTATAACGATTGGCGTTCCGCTTCATGATTTGCTCCTTTTCGACCTCGCATCGCCATCCACTTTCTTTATAATATCACAAAACAGGCCTCATTCCTTCGCAGCGAGGCCTGTTGATAAATATTTTTATTGATTGGAACTTTTGACCAGTTCCTCCATGGTCTTCATATGCCGCACGGTGTAGAGCATCGTGCGCAGCAGCGAGAAGCCCAGGATGGCGCCCGTACCCTCGCCGAGGCACATCTCCGCATGGATTGGCGCGTCATCCGGCCTGATGCCGCCCGCGCGCAAAGCAACGGCTGTGCCGGGTTCCTTGGAAAGGTGTGTCGGAATGGCCATCTTCGTCACTTCGGGATTGATCCGGACGGCGCAGGCCAGGGCCACGGCCGTGATGAAGCCGTCGAGCAGGAACGGGATGCGTTCTTCCGCGCAGGCCAGCATGGCTCCGCAGAGCGCGGCGAGGTCAAAGCCGCCCACGCAGCGCAGGATGTCCTGCGGCGTCTTCATCAGGGGCCGGTAGTGCTTCGTGGCCGCCGCGATGACCTCGCGCTTGCACAGCACGATCTCCGGATGACCGGGATTGGCGCCGCAGCCCGTGATATCCTCAAGGTCCGCACCGGTCAGCGCATGCAGCACGGCAGCCGATGTCGTCGTATTGCCAATGCCCATCTCGCCGAAAGAAAGCAGATTGCAGCCTTCCTTCTGTGCCTGCCGGACCATCTCACGGCCTACATCGCAGGCACGCCAGAAGCTGCGCTCGCTCATGGCCGGGCTCTCGAGAAAGTTCTCCGTCCCCTTCGCAATCTTGCGGTCGATGCCGACGGCTTCATCGCTCCTGATGCCGACATCCACCACGGAAAGCGGTACCTGCTGGACCTGGCAGAAGCAGCTGATGGCCGCGCGGCCCTCCACCATATTCTTTGCCTGCAGATACGTGATATCCTGGTCCTGTGCCACGACACCGGCCGCGACGATGCCATTGTCGGCCGCAAACACGAAATGATGCGGCCGCAGCTCCCACTCAATCTGCGGCCAGGCGCTGAAGAGCTTCTGCACCTCTTTTTCCAGGAGCCCCAGGCTGCCAGGCGGCACGGCCATCCGCGCCGTCAGGCGCTGTGCTTTATCCATCAGCATCTTGGCCCCTCCCTTCTGAATCATGTTAAATCTTGAGTTCCACACCGCTCTTCTTCTCGCGCATGAGGATTTCCGTCAGGTGCACGACCTGCGCACCGGCCTCAAGCGGCGGGATGCCATGCGCGTAGATATTCGAGACGACCGTGCGCTGAGACTCCGGCTTCTCGCTGCTGGCCTCATACGCCATGTAAACACTCATGCTCTCGCCCGTCGCGAGGCCCGGGCGTTCGCCGATGAGCTGGATCGTGACCTTGGCGCCGAGTGCTTCGCTGATCTTGTCCATCGTCGCCACGCGACTGTAACGCACGAAAATCGGCGTGCCGACGCGATAGCCCTTTTCCTCGAAACCATCCATCATGATGGCGTAGATATCGCGAAGGTTCGCATTGATGGCAAAACCGCTGAGCCCGTCCGCCACGATGATCTGCACATCGGGATCGTGGATGCAGTCTCTCTCGATGGCCGCCATGGTTTCTGCCGAGAAAATGCGGCCACGGTCCGGCCGGCGGACGTATTCCTCCTTGTCTTTTACAAGCGTCTGCACCTTGTAGAAGCCCATCTCATCGATGAGCGTCTCATCGATATCGGTCCAGACGGCATCCTGGGCAATAGCATGATCGGCGCGGAATTTCAAGAGCGTCTCCGTCTTGAACCGGTCGCCGGCGCGGCCGATGCCCAGGCGTGCATTCGTCGTCTGCTTGAGTCTCCTGATCATCTCCAGATTCCGCGGATGGTCGACGAGCACCTTGTCCTTGACTTCCGGCAGGGAAACATCCGGCACGAAATCATTTCCGACAGTCTGTTCGCAATTCATACGGCTTTGCCTCCCTGCATCATGTGATCAACGTGGAAAAATATCGACGGGTCCCCTGCCAATCCGGTCAGGTGCCCTTCTTCATCGAGAATGCCGAGTTCCTGCAGGCGCTGCGCAAATTCGCGGATGGGCTTCTTGCCCGTGAGGCGCCGCAGGGATGCCACATCGTGGTAGCTCGTCGTCTGGTACATCAGCATGACGTCATCGCCGCCCGGAATGCCCATGATGTAGTTGCAGTCCGCCATGGCGAGCATCATCGCGAGATTCTCGAGATCATTCTGGTCGGCGCGCATATGATTCGTGTAGCAGACATCGCAGCCCATCGGGATGCCCGTGAGCTTGCCCATGAAGTGATCCTCGAGGCCGGCGCGGATCATCTGGCGGCCATCGTAGAGGTACTCCGGACCGATGAAGCCCACGACCGTATTGACGAGGAACGGATGGTAGCGCTTCGCGAAGGCGTAGCAGCGTGCCTCCATGACGAGCTGATCGGCACCGTGATGGCCGTCCGACGAGAGCTCCGAGCCCTGCCCCGTCTCAAAATACATGAAGTTCGGCCCGGTCGAGCTCTTCTTCTCCTTCATGATGGCGTACGCTTCATCCATGAGTGCGACATTGATGCCGAAGGCGCGGCTCGCCTTCTCGGAACCCGCCAGGCTCTGGAACATCAGATCCATCGGCGCGAGGTTCTTCTCGAGCACCTTCATCTGCGTCGTGACATGGGCGAGCACACAGTTCTGCGTCGGCAGCTGCCACTTGTTCATGAATTCCTTGAATTCCTTGAGGATATCCGCCACGCTGTCCATCGTATCAACGGCAGGATTGAGCCCGATCACGGCATCACCGACGCCGTAGCTGATGCCCTCCATGACGGAAGCCATGATGCCTTCGGGGTTGTCCGTCGCATGATTCGGCTGCAGGCGCGCCGAAAGCGTGCCCGGCCGGCCGATGGTTGTGTTGCAGGTGGCTTCCACATGCATCTTCTGCGCCGCATAGACGAGATCCATATTCGACATGAGCTTGGCGACGCCCGCCACCATCTCCGCCGTCAGACCCGGACGGATTGCAGCGATTTCCTCTGGCTGCGCCGCCAGCAGGAATTCGCGGAATTCCCCGACCGTCAGCGACTGAATCTTCTGGTAAACATCTTCATCCACAGCGTCCTGGTCCGCGCGCGTCACATCGTCGTCCTCGTAAGGCACGACGGGATTCTCACGCAGGTCCCGGAGCGTCATATCGGCCAGCACGGCCTTGGCGGCCACGCGCTCGACATTGCCGCGCGCCGCGATGCCGGCGAGCATATCGCCGGATTTTTCTTCATTGGCCTTGGCCAGCACGTCCTTGACATCGCGGAATGCATAGATCTGGCCAAAAAGTGTTGTCTTTAACTTCATGAAAATTTCCTGCTTTCCTTATAGCAAGCCTTCCTTATAAATACAGGAAAGACTGTATCAGCTCTTGAAAATCAGCGTCTTAACGATGACGGGCACCGTGCCGGCCACCGAATGGCCCACGTCGATGTAATCGCCCGGCAGCGCGCGGATGCGGTCGAGACAGATGATGCGCCGCCCGCCGGCCTGACGCTTCATCAGGAGTCCCAGGGCCTTCGCGAGGTCCTGCTCGAGAACGACGAGCAGCAGGCCGCGCTCGCCGGCCGTCGCGGCAACCAGGCTGTGCGCGAGCTGCTTGAGCGCCGTATAATCACTGCGTCCGGGACCGGAAAACGCGATGGCCACCTGCTGATTTTTCGGATAGATGGCGCGTTTCATGCGATATTCGCTGACAATCGTTCTCGGCCGCTCCGGGTGGTCGAGACGGATGACGGGGATGTTCTTGAGCGGGGCCCAGTCATCGTGCATGAGTACCGTGCTGCCACTCAGATGGATGGCATGGCTGCCCGCGCCAATGACTGTTGCACGGATGCGTTCTTCCGCCTCCAGCAGTGTCACAGCCGGTTCTGACCGGAAGCGGCGGCGAAAGGCTGCGCCCACCAGCGGGCCGATATCGCCGTACGCGAGCACCTGCTGCCAGCCGAGCGTCTCGGGCTGATTCCCATAGATGCACTCGGCCACACCGCCGGAGAACATGACGGCAGGCAAGGGCTGCGGCCGCTTCCCATGATTGATGAAAAGCGCCTCTTCCACCGGCGTCAGCGGCTTTCCGAGGCAGAGCCTGCAGCAGATATCCGCAAAGCGGTCCGCCAGCGCGCGAAGATCCGCAAGCTCTGCCGCCTCCCCTTCCCGTATCGTCAGCCCCATCTCCGACACGAGCGGGCGGATGCGCTCCGACACGTAAGAGACGCGGTGATTGGGCGTCAGGCGCACGAGCCGTCCGCCGATGTCGAGCGCAAAGGCATCCTGCAGCTCGCCATTGCTGAAAACAGCGACATTCGTCGTGCCGCCGCCGATATCGAAATTGGCGACCGGCTTGGAAATCCGCTTGGAATACGCTGCAGCACCTGCACCGTAGCCCGCCAGCACCGACTCAAGATCCGGCCCGGCCGTCGCCACGACGAAATCACCGGCAAGCGCGGAAAGGTTCTTCACTGCCAGGCGGGCATTCTGCTTGCGGGAGCTCTCTCCCGTGATGATGACGGCACCCGTCGTCACCTCTTCGCGCGTAAGCTGCGCCCGGCGGTATTCATCGGCGAGCAGGCAGGATAGAGCCTGCTCGTCGATGCTGCCGTCCGCGCGCAGCGGCGTGAAATGGATGGGACTTTTATAGAGGATTTCCTTCTTCGCGATCTTGACGTCCGGCACCGCCGTATAGGAATGATCCTCGAGCGTGAGCCGGCTGAAGATGACCTGCGAAGTCGTCGTGCCGATATCGATGCCGGCACTGATGATTTCCTGCTGCATGATCAGGCATCCTCATCGAGATCATCGAGCACGCCGAATTCCTCCTCGAACGGACGGATGTGCCTGTTGCCATGCAAGAAATAATAGGCAATCGCGACGGCGTAAATGCCGACGACGTAAGGAAGCACGGCACTCGATGCCATCAGGAGGCTCACGAGGCAGAAGACGGCCATGATGACACTGACAGCAGGGATGACGAGGCTCGGCACGCGGAACGGGCGCTTGAGCGCCGGCTCCTTATGGCGCAGGATGAAGAACGAGACGAGGCTCGTCAGATACATGACGACGGAGCCGTAGCAGGCAATGGTGATGACGAGGTCCGTGAGTCCCGTCAGGGCCGTGAACAGGCAGACGATGCCCGGCAGCACGAGTGCCCAGACAGGCGTATGGTGCTTCTCGTCGAGATGCGCGAGGAATTTCGGCAGATAGCCCGTGCGGGCCATGGCGTACGTCTGGCGGGAATAGCCGACGATGATGCCGTGCAGCGAGGCCACGAGGCCGAAGAGGCCGATGCCGCTCATGAGCAGTACGGGCAGAGAGCCGTCGCCATAAGCAGATGCAAGGGCCATGGGCAGCGGGAAGTCCACGGCGGAGATGGCCGAGACATCGGCGATGCCGGCCGTCAGGAAAAGTGTCAGGGCAGCCATGATGAGCAGCGTTGCCATGCCGCTCAGGAAGCCCTTCGGGATATCGTGCTGCGGGTCGACCATCTCTTCGGCGCTCATGGCACCGCCCTCAATGGCCAGGAAGAACCAGATGGCAAACGGTACCGCCGCCATCACGCCGCCAAAGCCGTTCGGCAAAAGCGGCGTCGTCAGCACGCGGGAGGCATCGAAATGCGGAGCCGCGAGCAGCCAGTAAACGACGAGCCCGGCCAGCGCGATGATCGTGACGGTAAGCTCGAATGTAGCCGACGTCTTCATGCCGAGGTAATTGAGGAAGATGAAGAAGAAGAACGCGGCCACAGTCGCAACCATCGGATCGACGGCAGGAATCAGCGCATGAACGTAACCGCCGACTGCCAGCGCAATGGCCGGCGGGGCAAAGACGAACTCGATGAGGCAGCTGATGCCGTTGAGATATCCGCCGAACTTGCCCATGGCGCGGCGCGCATAGGCGGAAGGACCGCCCGCATGCGGGATGGCCGTCGCGAGCTCCGAGTACGAAAGGATGAACGTCACGTAGAAAATCGTGACGGGGATCAGCGCCAGCGCAAGGCCCATGACGCCTCCGGCGGCAAAACCGTAGCTCCAGCCGAAATAATTGCCCGAAATGACAAGGCCCACGGCCAGTGACCACAGATGAATCGGCTTGAGTACGCGCGTCAGGTTTTCATCCTGCGCGGCTTCGGCCGGCCGGGCGACCGCCATGGCATTGCTGTGATGATTGCTCATACAAATTCCCTCCTGTTGCAAAAAGCCAGTCGTCCCCCTGCACAGCGCGGCGAACCGCACGGCGGGAACAACTGGCTTCTTTGCCTGAAGTATTTCTATTATTACGATTACGTATAAAATTCATCTCCCACCAGATGAAAAGGCGCCTGATGAGAGAACGGGCCCATCCTCTCATCAGGCGCCTTTGCCTGGTTGAACGATAGTTGTAATATAGCATGACAAAATGTACTTGTCAACAACAAAATCTGACACAAATCCACTAAAAACATCCTCACATCGTGAACTCATGTTCTTGTACATATCCATCAGCCCGCGAGGAATGTCATGGCGGCCCAGCAAACACAGGTATTGACCAGCATGGTCAGGATCGACAGCCGGAGGCCCTGATGCATCTGGACCTTCGCATCGAGGCCGTAGCCCACGGGGACGGCCCTCGTCGTCACGGGCAGGATATAGGCACAGGAGCTCGCCGCAATCGTGCCGATGACATACGGCACAGGCGGCAGGCCGAGCGTCTGGCAGACGGAAACCGTCAGGGGCAGGCAGATGGAGACGGCCAAGAGAATCGGCACGAACCAGCGCATCCATTCGATGTACATGAATTCATGGCCCGTCAGGTCCTCGATATACGAGATGGCCACGAGATTGGCCGGGCTGCCGATGGGCGTGCCGAAGCCGCCGATGCCGCTGCCCCAGCCGATGGCAAGCAAAATGGGCACGGCTGCCGCGCTCGTGCTGATGTCCTTCTGCCCCGTGACCTTGAGCATGCCGGCTGCAATCGGGCAGAGGATGGCCGCCACGACTGTATTCGGCAGGAAGGCCGACATCAGCACGGAGGCAGCCAGCCAAACGAAGATCTGCTGGCGCATGGACGTGCCGATGAAGCAGATGGCGCGCAGCGAAATGCGCCGGTCGAGCCCCGTCGTGCTCCAGGCCATGCAGATGAGATCGGCCCCGAGCAGCAGCACGACGATATCCGTGAAATACTGGGAAATCACATGGCTGTTCGGGATCAGGGAGCAGACGGCATTGACGGCGATGGGCAGCATCGAGGTCACGGCGATGTGCACCGGGCGGAAGATCCACCAGAGTGCCATCCAGAAGGCCGTTCCCACCGCCAGTGCACCCGCCCAGCCCGTCAGGGGCGACAAGATGAGGTTGGCTAGCAGAAACGCCAGCGGCCCCGACCACAGCTTCTTCAACGTTTCTTTATCAAAATGCATCATCCGCACCTCCACAGCTCTTTCTGTATACATTATACAAGACGCTCTCCGCGCACATCGCCCAGCTCGAACGCGAGATTGGCTCGCCGCTCGTCGTGCGCCGCGTGCCGCTGACCTTCACCTGGACCGGTCAGGTCTTCTACCAGCACGCGCTGAAACTCCATAAAGAAGAAGACGCCATGCGCAAGGCGCTCGCCGATGCCTGCCAGGAGGAAACGGGCTGCCTGCGCATCGGCATCGCGCCCAACCGCGAGCACGCCATCCTGCCCGCCATCCTCGAACGCTATACGAGAGAGCATCCCGGCATCCGCATCCAGATGACGGAGGATATCAACCGCCACCTGATCCAAAAGCTCAGCGAAGGCGGGCTCGACCTTGCCATCGTCCATATGGAGCAGCCGCTCGCCGGCATCACGCAAGAAGCCTTCTATCAGGAGGAAATGGTCCTGCTCATCCCCAATCAGCTGCTCATCGGGCTGGCCGAGGTGCAGCAGCTGCCATTTGCCAGCCTGCTGAAGCGCCTCAGCAGCGGCACGGCCGGCTGCCTTGCACCGCTCGCCCGTGCCCCGTTCCTGCTCTCCGAGAGCGGCACCGTGCCGGGACGCCTTGCCCGCCGGCTGCTCGCCGAAGCTGATATCGAGCCCTTCGTCCGCGTATCATCCGACAATCTGCGCCTGCTGCTCGAGCTCTGCGCCGCGGGCAGCGGCCTGATGTTCTGCCCCGCCAACCTCATCGCGCGCAACCTCACGAAGCAGCAGCGGCAGCGCCTCACTCGCATCCCGCTGCGTACCGGCGAGCGCCTGATTTCCTTCTGCTACCGCCGGGAACTGCATGACTGGAGCCTCCTCGCAGCCTTCATGGACACGGCCCGTCAGATCATGTATGCCGGTCAGGACCACTGACGATTCATGCCGAACAAAAGTATGTTTATTATAATCCCGTGCAAGAATATCCATTGCGTATTTGCTGACGGGATATATTCCTGTTATAATTAATATTTAGACGATTTGACATCGCGATAAAAGGAGTAAATACTATGATCTTAAACCGCAAATCCGTAGAACTGCTGGCACCAGCCGGTACCTGGGACGCCCTGGTCGCTGGTGTGGAATCCGGTGCCGACGCCGTCTATCTTGGCGGCAAACACTTCAACATGCGCATGCATGAAGGCGATTTCAACTTCAGCGACGAAATGCTGAAAAAAGCCATCGATTACGCCCACGCACACGATGTGCGCCTCTATATCACCCTCAACAACCTCATCAGCGATGAAGAGATCCCGGCGCTGCGCCAATACCTCACGTATCTCAACGAGATCCACCCCGACGCCCTGCTCGTACAGGACTTTGCCGTTCTCGAGCTCATCCATGACATGGGCCTCTCGATTCCCCTGCACACCTCCGTCATGATGAACACGCACAATGAACATGCCATCGAGAAGCTCAAGGAATACGGCATCACACGCATCGTCGTCGGCCGCGAGATGACGCTCTCCGAACTCAGCCTCTTCCGGGAGCGCACGGGCATCGAAGTCGAATACTTCATGCATGGCGACATGTGCATCAGCGAATCGGGCCAGTGCATCCACTCCGGCGTCCTCTTCGGCCAGAGCGGCAACCGCGGCCGCTGCCTCAAGCCCTGCCGCTGGGCCTACAAGCTCATCGACGAGCAGACGGGCGAAGTGCTCGACCAGGACGGCCCCGGCGCCTACAAACTCGCACTCAAGGATATGTGCATGTACCGCGCCATCCCGCAGCTCATCCAGGCCGGCGTCTACTCCTTCAAGATTGAAGGCCGCATGCGTCCCGCCGGCTTCATCCGCCGCATCGTCTCGACGTACCGCAAGGCCATCGATGCCTACATCGCTGACCCGAACGGCTACACGACGGACGAAGCGGGCTGGAAAAATCTCTACGACAACCGCGCGCGCGATTTCACGACGACGTTTGCCTTCGGCCAGCCCGGCAAAAAGGACATCGGCTTCACGGGCGAGCGCGAGCCGCGCTTCTTCAGCCATGCCGTCAAGGAAGCAGGCTTCCAGGATGAAGTGCTCAAGCAGGAACGCGACATCGAGAAAGAGAACGCGCCGCACCGCCATCTGAGCGTCCGCGTCAATACGCCCGCGTCTGCCAAAGCCGCCATCGACAACGGCGCCGATACGGTCTATGTCGGCGGCGAAGCCTTCCGCCCGCTGCGCCCCTGGAAGCTCGGCGACTATGCAGACATCCTCGCCTATGCCAAAGGCAAAGCCAAAGTCGTCGTCAATACGCCGCGCACGACGATGCGCCGCGAATGCGGGGAGCTTGAACAGTTCTTCACGGCCCTCAAGGACATCCGCCCTGATGGCATCATGGTCAGCAACCTCGGCTCCCTGAAGCTTGCCAAGAGCATCACGGATTTCCCGGTCCAGGCTGACGTCTCCTTCAATCTCTTCAACCATCTGGCCGCGAAGTTCCTCAAGGAAAATGGCCTCGTCATGGCAGCGACCTCGTACGAGCTCTCCTTCGAGCAGCTGCGCGAAATCGTCGAGAGTGCCGAACTGCCGCTTGAGACGGTCGTCCACGGCGCCTACGAGTCCATGATCTGCGACCATGACTTCCCGGCCATGAGCCTGCCAGCCTTCAACGAACTCGACAACCCGGAAGTCCTCGACCGTCACTACGCCTTCCTCGACACGGCCGGCGAGAAGCACCCGATCCGCATCGACCAGTACGGCCGCAACCACATCGAATTTGCCAAGGACCTCTGCCTCTATCCGTATCTCGCAAAATTCAACGGCCTCGCTTCCTATCGCATCGAAGCACAGGACTACACGCCGGAACTCACGGGGCTCGTGACGAAACTCTATCGCGAGGCACTCGACAAGCTCGCTGCGGGCAAAACCGCAGCCGACGCCTTCGATGCCGCCGCCTTTGAGACGGTCAAGGACAAGAGCCCGCGTGAATTCGGCCTCGGCACCTACCGGTTCCGCCAGAGCCGCAACTCCATCTGACCCGTGCGCTTGATTTCCATAACGACATCAATTTACAAGGAGGTCTTTCATCTTGGGAGAAAAAACGTACATCGGCCCGGAAGCCATCATCGCGAAAAAGAAGAAGTACATCATGCCCTGCCTCGGCCATTTCTACAAGAAGCCGATGGAGCTCGTCAAAGGCTCCATGCAGTATCTGTACGACAGTGAAGGCAGGAAATACCTCGACTGCTTCGCCGGTGTCTCGGTCATGAACTGCGGCCACTGCAACCCGGCGATTACGAAGAAAGTCGTCGAGCAGGTGGAAACCCTGCAGCATGTCTGCAACATCTACCTGACGGAGAATTTCGTCAACCTGGCGGAGCGCCTCGCAGAAGTGACTCCGGGCGACCTGCAGAAGACCTTCTTCTGCTCCACGGGCTCCGAGGCGACGGAAGGTGCCCTGCTGCTCGCTTCCATCTACACGAAGAACAGCGAGATCATCGCGCTGCGCAACGGCCTGCACGGCCGCACGAAGCTCGGCATGAGCGTCACGGGCATCGGCATGTGGCGCACGGATCCGGAGCCTGTCGGCGGCATCCACTTCGCACCGAACCCCTACTGCTACCGCTGCCCGCTCAACAAGCGCTATCCGGAATGCGACCTCGCCTGTGCCAACGCCATCGAGGATGTCATCACGACCTCCACGAGCGGCCGCCCCGGCGCGTTCATCGCCGAGACGATCCAGGGCAATGCCGGCATCATCGTGCCGCCGAAAGGATACTATAAGCGCGTCAAAGAGATCCTTGCTGCCCACGGCACGCTCTTCATCGCCGACGAAGTCCAGACGGGCTTCGCGCGCACGGGCAAGATGTTCGCCATCGAGAATTTCGATGTGGCGCCGGATATCATGGCCGTCGCCAAAGCCCTCGGCAACGGCGCACCGATCTCGGCCTTCATCTCGACAGCGGAAATTGCCGACACCTACACAAAACCGGGTGCCTCGACGCTCGGCGGCAACCCCGTCTCCACGGCAGCCGGCCTCGCCGTGCTCGACTACATCGAGAGCCACCATCTCGCCGATAACGCAGTAGCTCGCGGCGAGCAGCTGCGCGCCGGCCTGCGCGAGCTTCAGAAGAAGCATCCGATCATCGGCGACATCCGCGGTCTCGGCCTCATGACCGGTGCGGAATTCGTCCACGCGGACAAGAGCCCGGCCGCCGAGGAACTCGACGATGTACTCGAAACGCTCAAGGACCGCGGCTTCATCATCGGCAAGAACGGCGTTGCCCGCAACGTCATGGCCTTCCAGCCGCCGCTCGTCATCACCGAACAGAACATCGACGATGTGCTCAACGCCCTCGAGCTCGTGCTGACGGAGAAAAAACTCTGAGCCGTCTGCCGGTGCCCTTGCCCGAGCAATTGCATACGAAAAAGCCGCAGCATCTCATCGCTGCGGCTTTCGTATGCCCGGAATCAATCCTCATGCTGATGAATCTCGGCCTGCTGCTGGCGCAGGGCCTCGATGCCGATGCGGAATTCTTCCATCGTGAGCGTGAAGTACGGCAGGGTCTTCAGCACGTCGTAGACCTCCTGCTGGGATCTGGCCGCGTCGAGCTGCTCACCGATGCCGTCCTCCGTCAGGGCATGCAGCAGCATATGCGTGATCTCCTCCACGGCACGCTGCTCCTCGCGGAATGATTCTTCCTGATGGGTTTCCATTTTTCCTCTTCCTTTCTGATTTCTACATTCCTGCCCGGTTGAACACAATTGCACCTCCCATCTAATCATAGTATAATGAAGATATACCATTATGGAGAGGTGCAAACATGGCAGATAGATTCTATACGTTAAACATCGCAGGCTGCAAACGCGACCTGCCGGTACTCAACATCAATGACAAGCTCGCAATCGCCGGCTTTGTCATGCTCGGCGACGTGAGCCTGACGCGTGCCTGCGCCCACGAGCTCGCCAAAAAAGTTCCCGCCGGCACGGACTACATCCTGACGGCCGAAACAAAAGGCATCCCGCTCGCTGAAGAACTGGCGCGCGAGCTCGGCATGGACCGCTACATCGTGGCCCGCAAATCCGTCAAAGCCTATATGGAAAACGCACTCTGGGTCGAGGATGTCTCCATCACGACCAAGGGCACACAGAAGCTTTGCCTCGACGGCGCCGACATTGAACGCGTCAAGGGTCACAACATCCTGCTGCTCGACGATGTCATCAGTACGGGCGGCTCGATGAAAGCCCTCGTCGAGCTGACGGAAAAGGCCGGCGGCCATGTCATCGGCCAGGCCTGCGTGCTCGCCGAAGGCGATGCCGCCCAGCGCGAGGACATCATCTACCTCCAGCCGCTGCCGCTCTTCGATGCCGAGTAAGCCGGCACCTTAGACCCGTCTTGCAAAAAGCCGCCGCGTGGAGCAGATCCTTCTGCTTCACGCGGCGGCTTTTCCCGTCCTCCACCATCCTCACGGAATGAAGATCGGACCTGGTCGCCAAAGTACTCAGAACTTCACCGTCACGCCGACACCGACGCCATTTTCACGGCTGCCCTCATCGGGCTTGAAGTTATGATAATTGACGTTGAGATCAACGTTGAGCAGTAAGTTCTTGTTGATACCGACCTGCGTCTCATTGAAATCCTTGCCTGACACGTACGATGCATAAGCGTCAAAGCCCATGATCTTCGGCGTGCTGACTGCAACACCGGCAAAGGCATTGTCCTTATCGTTCGGCAGATTCCAACGGTAACCACCGATTACCTTGAGCTCGGAACCAACGACATCATACTGCAGATAGGCGTCCTTGTGGTCGCCCTTCTCATCGCGGTCTGCATACTGGAAGCCGACCGTGGCCTTGTTCGTGACTTTATGCTCGATGTAGCTCTCTTTCGTGCCAACACCGACGGCCGTCTCATGATTGGCCATCTGATTGATTGGCGCCGCCAAGGCGCAGGAAGAACTGACGAGGAGCATTGCCGCCGTCAGCAGTGCTGATTTTTTCATAAGCTGTCCCTCCAAAATCAAATCGTATAGAATGGTATGGATACAGAATATCCAGTAATACAATCTAAGCCTACATGATTTCCGGACAACTGTCAAATCCTTTTGAGAGACTCATTCTCTCTTTCAGTCCGTCATAGTCTGCGAATGGCAGAAATGCGCCGCTTCTGATACAATTATCACGATAACGTTTTCCGCATTGCATCCGAACATCCAAACATCAGAAAGAAGGATCATCATGTCAATCAAAATCACCGGTTACTATAAGCTCCCGCACCAGACCACGCCGGAACTCGTGGACTTCGACGAGGTCTTCAACACCTCCTTCATGCGCCGCTATACGAAATTCCGCACCTTCGAGAAATTTCTGCAGGGCGGCAGGTTCGGCATTGAAAGCCAGCGCGACTTCGAAGCCCTGCCCGAAGAGCAGATGGACGCCTGGGTCAGGAAAAGCACGAAGTTCTCCTCCTGGCAGGAGATGCTCGACATCGCCACCGACAAATACGTCATGCACAAGAACCGATGACCAAAATGGCAGCAGCCTGCGTTTCCTGCGGGCTGCTGCCATTTTATCTTCTCATTCCTGCTGCACATCCTGCAGGAACGCCTTCAATGCCCTGCTGTCGCTGTGCAGCATTTTTTCGGTCAGGCGCTGCAGGGATTCAAACTCTTCCCGCTTGAGCCGCGTATCGACAAGGGCTTCGGTCATCGCGGCGAGATACCGCATGACCACGCCCTTCTGCCGGCATTTTTGCAGCGACGATTCGTATTCATGCCGAAGGATCTCATAGTCGTGATTGGTCACATGACGGTATTCATATGTCGCCGACTGCCGGCTGTCCTCCGCGATGGTGTGCATTGCCTTGATGGCATTGTTGAAATCCTTATTGTAGAGCTTCTGGCTCAGGCTGTCCACACGCTGGTTGAAGGATTTCATGGCGAGTTCGAAGCGCTCGACGCGCTCGTTGAAACGGCTGATGACGCGCGACTCGGCGATGAGCCCGTGCTGGCCGTCGCGCATCGCTTCCGTCAATGCCTTGACTGCCTCGACCTGTTTCTGCAGTTCTTCAAGCGATTTCCCATAGGCGGCAAATGTTCCCGCGGGGTCAGATGCCTTGAGATCCGCATCGAGTCCAGATACATACTGATTGAGTCGGCTGATGTATTTCTCAATGTCCTCCAGCCCCTTCTGATAGCCGATAATCGTTTCGCAGACGCGGCTGAGTTCTTCTTTGCTGTCCAAATCCATTGACATATGGCATTTCCTTTCTCTTATTCTGCTTCGTGCAGCGGCCACTGACAGACAGCCTGATGCACCTGCCGGTAATCCGACTGGATCCGCTGCGCGGCATTGGCCGCCCAGCCAGCGAGGGATGTCTGCAGCCATGGATACACCCGGAGGCCTTCGAACAGGGCCTCATAGAAGTTCGCGGCATCCTTGCTGCCCTGCTCCTCGCCCATGCCGTATTTATAGCGCCAGGCCTGCTGCGCTGCGGTGATGAAATCTTTGCCGGCCCTGCCGGTAAGCGCATAGGCCGCCAGAAATTCACTACCAGCGATATCCGGGCGCGCCATCATCGTTTCCGGTGCATGACGGCGCGTGCGGCCATGATCCGACCAGTCGGCAGCGATCCCCGCATACGCCCGCAGGGCCGCGGCATACGCCCCGCGGCTTTCGAGCAGGCGGCCGCGGCAATAGGCAATCATATTGGCGTCGCGTCCTTCGGCCTCGTAAATACGCAGGGCCAGGTCGTACTGACCGAAATTCAGGGCATGCTCGGCCGTCTCCAGCCGGTTTTCCGCCACATTCTCGCGGACGCCCTGATACAGATAGCCGAGCCAGGTCATTTCACCATAATCCGCCTTGCCCGTGAGGTCATCCGCATAATCGATGAGGCCTTCACAAACAGCATCTTCGAGGAATTCATAGATTTTCGTGCCCGGAACGGCATCTTCCTCATAGATAATCAGGCAGGCATTGCTGCGCGTGGCGCCGACATAGAAATACTTCCAGGCCATCGCCGGATTGCCTCCCGTCTCCGAAAGCACATCGTAGAGCAGCACCGAAGGATATTCCATGCCCTTGCAGTGGAGGATGTCGGTCACGGCATCCTCCTCTGTCAGCGGGAAGTCCTGCCTGCCGCGGGCTCCCTCAAAGGCAAAGATGGTCTGCAGATCGCTCTGCGGGACCTTGCGCCAGAGCTCATCGATCAGGAGCCGCCGGTTCTTCTCGCCGGCGGCCACCCAGACGGGCCGCATGCCCTGCATGGTCATGGGCGGCACCGTGATTTCATGCATCTCATCCTGACGCAGCGTCAAAAGTCCTGCCGTACGGAAATACCGGACCAGATAATTCTGGAAGTCGATGATGCTGCGGCTCGAGCGATAATTGTAATGCAAAAAGCGCGGCCGGAGCCCGGAGGCCTCCACATGATGTCCCTGTGCCCGGTCATACGCGTTCGAGGTCGTGCGCATCCAGCCCTCGTCAAAATACGTCGGCTGCACCATCTGGCAGCGGTCGGAAGCCATGCGCTTATGGCGCGTGCCGCTGAGCAGATGAAAGATGGCCAGCAGCTCCCTCTGTGTGAGATCCTGG
Source organism: Mitsuokella sp. AF21-1AC (assembly GCF_003458855.1). Classification (NCBI taxonomy): domain Bacteria; kingdom Bacillati; phylum Bacillota; class Negativicutes; order Selenomonadales; family Selenomonadaceae; genus Mitsuokella; species Mitsuokella sp. AF21-1AC. Next base: position 4,450 of record NZ_QRVW01000018.1, on the reverse strand, counting down.
CATTCATCCACGAAGACGGCACCGTATGGATACTCGTGATGCTTCGTGCTCTTGAGCAGCAGCCGGGCCATGTCGTTGTCGTCAAAGAGATGATGGCGGTGCAGATACTGCTGATACCTCTCATAGACACGGTAGAGCACCGTCTCCCAGAGCACCGTGCTCCTGCTTGCCTTTTTCTCCCGGCGCAGCCGGTCCTGATACTCCGCAGGAGACAAGGCCTCCCGTATTTTCTGGAGCCGCCCGTAATCGATATCCTCCGGCACGGCCCCCTTGATGATACCGTGAATCTCCCGCCAAGCCGCGAGCCGCGTCATCTCTTCCGTCTGCCGGGCAAAGTCTGGGTCCTTGCGATGCCAGAACTGCGTCCAATCGACATGCTCAGCCCAGAAAGCAGAAAAGGCCGCGTAGCTCTGCGCGGCGTTCAAGAGCTGTGTTTCGGGGATTTCCGGATGGATGGCCTTGACTGCCGCCCGCAGAAAATCAAACGTCGTGCGGATCTCAGCCTTGGAAGGCAGGACCTTGCCGTCCTCAAGCTGCTCCTTCTCGAACTCAAACGACAGCGTGTAGACGAGATTCTCCGACATCGTCAGATAAAGCGCATCGTGATGCGGCTGCCGCAGCTCCTGGCGCAGCCACTTGAGCCCGATGACCGACTTGCCCGCGCCGGCATTGCCGATGACTGAGAGATTCTCAGCGCGTTTGGCGCTCTCCATCGCCGCTTTCTGATCGTCGTCGAAGACAAAATGTGTCGGCGTCGCCAGATAATCTCCAAACGACAGATGGTGTTTCCTGCCCTGCTCCGGCCAGGAAGATAGCTGCCGCAGGAAGTCCGCCGTATCATAGTAGACATAGCCGATGCTCTTGCCCTTAAGCTTGCGGATATCCGCCATCTGCCGGTCGTGGCTGCTCAAAGCCAGGAGCGTCAGGATGCCGTCTTTATAGACCATGCTGAGACGATGATCTCCGACGCGCCGCTTGAAGACACGCCGTTTATTCCTGCCTGCCACGAACTTGAAATCGTTGCCGGCCGCCCGGGCTTCTCCGGAAAAGATCTTCTGCATCTTGATGAGACGCTTCGCAAATGTTCGCCGGAACCGCTCCTGATACGCAGCCGGCACATGACGGAAAATATGCTTGTCAAACTGGATGCCGCGAAAAACGGACAGAGCGGGATTCGAGACGGACTCATCCTGCCGCTCAGCCTGTTCAGTCTGTTCAGTCTGTTCAATCTGTCCGAGCTGTTCGGAATTGCCGCGCGCCGGCTCCGCCGGCACATCCAAAAGTTCTGCTGCCGAATTTGGCTCGCCCGCAGCATCCTGCTCCGCATCCGCCGAGTCCGTGCTGGCAAAGAATCGTGCACGCGCCTGGGTTCTCCATGCTTCCTTCTCCGCGAGTCCGGGCGTGAACGGGACAGGCTTATAATTTCGCTCATAGCGGACACGCTTTACAATAGCCGTCAGAAGTGCCTCGATTTCCTGTGGCCAGTCCTCCTGATCAGCAGCCGTCAGCAACGAACGGTACTGTTCCGTCAGTACCGGCACAGACTGCTCACTCACCAGCCTCGGCTCCTGCTCGGACACGAAATCATAGAGCTCCTCATAAAGGCTGCGGCTCGTATCAAGGAACCCCGGCAAATGCAGGAAGTCATTGGAAAAACAGGTATAATACGCCTCAATCGCCGCTTCGCGTTCCTGGTCGAGCAGGATCACACGATAGCCCCGGTTCTTGCGCTGTATCTTGAAGGCCGCCCGGATCTGCTGGGCGGTATCTTCTCCAAGTGTTGCAGCCATCAGAAGATGTCTTTGACCCCTCGTCTCATACACACCATAAGATGGAGGCCGCGAAACGCGATGGTCCGCCGCATCCAGGACATCACAATGCTTTGCGGACAGACAGATGAAGAGCACCTGCCGGAAGAGTTCCGCTTCCTGCCGGCAGCGGAACCAGCCGAGCACAGAGTGGTCCGCCGCATCGCACACGAGATACGGCAACAGTTGCTGCGCCCGCGCGCGAAATTGCGGATCCGGCTGCCAGAGATACTGGAAGCCGCGCTCATTCAAACTGATGCGTCCTTGCGCGATAAAATCGTTCAGCCGGATGAGGGCCGTTTCGATGTTCTGCGTCACCATGCTGTTCCCGCAAACCTTCTGGCAAGCCAACGCCCGCTGCCAGGCACGAAGCGGGAACGCGCTGACATCCAGCTTCTCGCTCTGCGCCAGCAAATCTGCCAGCGGAGAAAACGCATCATCCGGATCGACCGGAGCAATACAGAACCGCAGGCCGTAGACCACCACGTAGCAAAAATCCTGACGATACATGTAAATAGCTTCATGCGTCCGCATACAGCGCGCCGTCTTCAAACGGTTGAGCATGCAGGTCATGTAGCGCGGGAGCTGCTGCGGCCGCCCGTTATACGCGAACAGCAGCGAAAAGGAAGCGGCAAACAGATACGCATCCGCTGCCGTCCGCAGCGGGCAGTGACGCGACACTTCATAAGCGCGCATGGCATCCGCCTGGCTCACCGCTTCATCCGCATCAACAGCGAGTGTCAGGAAATATGTTCGGTCTGCCGCCAGCTGTACAAGGAATGCTTGATCTTCCGCATCGTTTTTATCGGTAGCCTCCACAGTCACGGCAGGAGCTTTCCCCTTCCCGTCAGGAGCTGGATTCAACTGCGCAAAGAGATCCTGCAGCAGCAGCTTGTAGCTCGCCGGGATCTGTTTCTCCTTGCGGAATGCCGTCGCCAGCTGCTTGGAAGAATGCCTGGCATCGTCATGCTGGCTGGCAAAATATTGAAGCCGTGCCATGACCGCGACGCCCTGCTGACGGGCATGCGTAAGGAAATCGCACGTCTCCTGCCGCATGGCCGCTCTATTTTTCGGCAAATACCGATCATCGGGCAGGATCTCGGAGCCCAGCGGCATATCCGCAAGGATATCCAAGAGATACTGATGCCTGTCACTGCTGATGTTCTTCTTCGTCAGTGCGGCTTCCCCGTCCGCTTTTTGGGGAACCGGCGCGATATCCAGCAGCGACTGCTGCACACGCGTCCCGGCAGCAGCTTCTTTTCTGTCTGCCCGCAGCTCTTCACGCTTCTCACGCAGCCAGCGTTTGGCCTCTTTGTACGAATAGAAAATCTCACTGACACAGTCTTCATCTTTGCCCAAAGCCTGCTGGTAAAATTCCTCATTCAGGAAAATCCCGCAAACCTTCCCCCGTGCCACGGCATAATAGCGGCGCTGACCAAACGTTTGCGGCATTGCATCCTCTTCCTTTTCTTTTTCCTTTTTCACGATTGGCTTAGGCAAGGCTCCAGAATCCGGAGTCTTCGCCGGCTGATATATGCCAGAATCCGTTACGTTAAAATAATGCTCCAGCTGTTCCCGTAATTTGGATGTATGTACATGATGGACTTTCTCCTCATTCTGTTTTTCCTGATATAAGGCAAAAATCCGCAGCCAGGCTTTCGCAGCAACAGCGTTGAAATCCGGAAAATCCAAATCATACGCAAGGATAGCTGCCTGCTCATCAAAAGCCGATTGCAGCGACAAGATTGAATTGTACTTCTTTTTGTTTTTCTGTACCCAGCGGAGCAATTCCTGATAAAACTCCTTCGCCCGCTCATCTTCTCCCGGCAGGATGAGCGCAAGCATCTGCTCGTCCTGCAGAGCCGTATCATTCGTCGAAGTATCCAGCCAGGCAAAGCTGCCATGAGGATATTCCCGCTGGCAGGCCTGCTCGAGCAAAGATTGACAAACCTCATCATAGCAGCGGCAGATACGCAGGCACCGCCCGTCCGTCATATCATAAAAGTCCTGCTGCCATGACGTTCCTGCCGTGATGCCGCGATAAAAACGACGATACGCATAACGCACCATGACTTCAAAATACGGCCAGTATTCTTTTGGGAACAAACGCTCGTAAGCCGCTGTCATCGTCTCCTCATCCTCAAAACGGTCAGACGCCAGGTGCTCTTTCATATCAGCCATCAGGACTCTGTACCAGTCCACCCGGTGTTCCTGCTGTTCCTTCTGAAAATACGTGCGGGCAGGCTCCGGCAGGCAGCGCAGGCGCAGCGTATTCTCTGCATCCAGGAACACACCAGCTTCCACATCCAGTCCAGCATTACGGAACGCATGCAAAATAAATTGAGCATATTTTCGATTCACAGCTTTCAGGATGACGTTGCCATCACCATCCTGAAACCGATAGATTTCAATCTGCAGCTTCGCTCGCCACATAATATCACCTCCCGTCAATACAACACATTCTCATTTCCATGTTACATCAATATGTATCCCAAATCGATGCCAATGCAAGTCCTGACCACACGCCCGCTTGATAATAGCCCAGACCTTGACACTCCCCATGCCTGAAGGCAGGAGATTCTTGGTTCGACAACCACTGCACCGCCTCCGAAGAATTGGCGTCTTACACGATTTCCCCAAGC